>CALKQT010000009.1 GCA_937990735.1 uncultured Campylobacter sp.
ACGAGACGGGAGAGCTGGGTAAATTTATCAGCTCTAGGCTTGATGCGCTGCAAAGCGGCGTGTCACTAGAGTGCGATAAAATTTACGCAAGGCTTGCTTTTAATGCGAAGCTTTTAGAATTTTAACTTATTAATGAGCGTGGAGGAAAAAATTTGATTGAAGAAATACGGCAAATAACGATAACCAAAGATGATTTTTTAGGTATAAACTTAGACGAAATATTAAAAGACACAAAATATTTTCATGATTATAGTTCTAAATTCGCGGACTTGTGCGAGGAAAATTTTAAAAACGGGGATTTAAAAGTAAGTAAGGTATTTTATTTATTAAGGGATGCTTGCTCTATGACCTTAAAACCTAAAAGCACAAATGAGCCGTACGAAGCCGGGTGCATCGTGGGCGATTGCAGATGGGCGATATTAGAGGATTTTACCGAGCAAGATTTGGAATTTTTCGAGAGTATTTTGGATGAAATAACCGATTGCAGGCTAAAATCAAGGATAGCAGATATTTTATGGATTCTAAAAATTCCCAAAAATATAAAATTTTTAGGGATCGCCGTAAATGAATACTTGAAAATATCTCTAGAGCCAAGCTCGCTAAATCAATTTAAGATAGATGCGCTTGAAAGAGCCATAAAGCTATCGCAGCTATCCAAAATCACAAAAAATCAATACGCCGAAATACTAAATAAAATTTTAGAATGCTTTAATAAAGCGGAACCGACCGATCAATACTACTGCTTAAGGATGTCGTATTTATTGGATATCGCGGAGCTGAACAGAAAACTGCAACCAAGCGTAGCTGAAAAATTAGAAAATTTTGCCGATACCTTTGCCAAAGAGGGAGAATTTATAGCGGCTATAGGCTATTATCAAGAGTCGCAAAAATGGTATAAGAAGCTCAAAAATAGCCGTAAAATAGCCGAAATCGCACTTAAAATAGCTAATGTCTTAATAGAAAAAACAAAAGTAAGCGACTCTATATCGTCAAAAATAGACCTAGAGCAAGCACTAAAAGAGCTCAGAAGCATTCCTGCAAAAGATAGAAATGAGCTCGAAATCGATCAAAAAATAGACGAGATACGCAAGCTGATGGGGCAAAATAACCAAGATATTATAAGCGAAATGAGCTTGATTGCTACCGATAAGATCAATATTTCACGCTATCAAAATAATGCAAAGCTAGCAGTAAAAGGCAAGCAACTATCTAAAGCGGTATTATGCCTAGCTAATATCACAGCAAATCCACTATATGAAGATATCAAAAAGTCATCCGAGAAGCTTTTAAAAAAGTCTCTTTTTTCAAATCTTATTACTCAAATTTACGTAGATGCTGACGGAAGAAAATTGTCGCAAATAACTACAAAAGATGACCGATTAAAACATGAAATGTACCAGCAATACCATATACACGTCAAGTTGGCGGTAGACTGCAGGATACTGCCTGCATTTTGGCAAATTTTAGAGGAACATAGAGTGTCTATGCGTTTCATTTATGATATTTGTAGAAACTCTAGCGTGGTTCCTACAGACAGGGTGGATATCTGGGCGCAAGGTTTATATTACGGTTTTGATAGAAACTTTTTGGTTTCAAGCCATTTGCTGATACCTCAAATAGAGCATTTGGTGAGAATTTTACTGCAACAAGAAAAAATCCCTACGACCGCTATCGATAAAAACGGCGTAGAATCGGAAAAAAGCATAAACGCGCTTTTGCCCGCGTTCGATTCAAGCGTAAACATCGACTCGCCGCAAAACACTTTTCCGATGAGCACGCCGTAGAGTCCGCCCGCAAGCTCGCCTCCGACCTGAAGCGCGCCCTCGTGCAGTGGCCGGATTTCGTCACCTGGCGCTTCGTGACCAATGCTTCCGTCGGGCCCATGACGACGAAGCGCCTGAACG
>CALKQT010000010.1 GCA_937990735.1 uncultured Campylobacter sp.
TATCCCGCCAATATAATTAGGATACGAAACGGCCTTTCTGCGGTTAGGAACGAAAACTGCTTTCGCAATTTATATAAAATTTATAAGAAATTCCCTTCTTTTTGGATATTCACGGTTAGCGCGATGTGGATACCAAAAAAGCTAGGTCTTTTAATAGTTAAATTTATGCAAAAGACGATTTAGGACGGAATTTGCTATCTAAAATTTCATATATGGCGCTAGCGCAGATATTTTTTGCGTTTGTATCCGTAGTATCGATCTTAGTTCTACCGAAGCTTTTATCTTTAGAAGGCTTTAGATACTATCAATTATTTATATTTTTTGCTAATTACGTAGAATTTTTACATTTTGGGCTATCTGATGGCATATATCTAAGATACGGTGGTAGGCGATATGAATTTATTTCTAAAAGAACTCTAAAATCTCAAATTTGTACGATGGAGATTTTATATATTATAGAATGCCTAATTATATTTTTTATGGTTTGTGCGTTTTCGTTCGATAAAAGGTTATTTTTGTATATTGCTATTTCGGGCGCTATTACAGTACCAAGATCATTTCTATATAATCTTTTGCAAAGTGTAAATGAGATAAAAAAGTCAATACCCGTTTTGTTTATAGAAAGAATTTTTGTCTTATCATCTATAGCAGCAGTTTATTTCGTGGATTTCGATAAAGCTAAATTTTTAATATTTTCATTTATTTTTGCCAGATTTATATCGCTTGTTTATATTTGTTTTTTATGTAGGGATCTTTTTAAAGTAAAAATGGCTTCTTTTACAGATAGCTTATTTTATATATATAAAAATATGCGAATAGGTATAAAATTAACAATCTCTGCGCTTTGCAATATATTTTTGATATTTATTGCAAGATCTATGATTGCATGGAAATTTAGCATCGTCTTATTTGGTAAAATTTCACTTATATTATCGCTACTAAATTTTACCCTATTTTTTATCAATGCATTCTCGGCAATCTTATTCCCGACATTACGGACTAAAAAAGCTTGCGAACAAAATGAAATTTTTAAAATTTTAGATGATGGACTATCAATCATATTTGTATTTTTATTTCTATTTGCATATCCTGTAGAAATTCTACTGGGCGCTTGGCTACCTAAATATGCGGACGTTTTAAATTATATGTCGATAATTTTTACGATATTGCTATGCGAAGGTAAGACGCCCCTTCTTACTAATTCATATTTTAAGGCATCACGCAAAGCAAAGAAGGACAAATGCTTCGTATACATTTAATTTCTTTGATTATATTTTCAGTATTTATTGTATATTTTTGCAATGATATATTTATCATAATGTTTTGCCTGTTTTTATCTCTTTTCGCTAAATATATCGCATTAAGTTATGTCTGAAAAAATTTATAAAAAGCGTAAATTTTTGCAATATTGGTGTAGAATTTTTTGTGGTGTTTGCTTTATTGCTATATCTCATATATTGCCCGGCGTCTACGCGTTTTGCTTAATAATAGTAAGTTTTATAGTTTTAATTGTATTAAAAAGGAAAACTTTTATCTAATTGCTTAAATTTATAAAAACGATATAGATCTGAAAATATTGCTATGAGTAATAATTATATCAATCTCGATGTAGCATTTTGTATTTTCATAAATTTTGCTAAAATTCAAATTTTTCAAAGAAACTTTATTATATACTTCCTGTTCACTTTAAAAAAAGGACGACCATGCCAAAGATGAAAAGCGTGCGCGGTGCCGTCAAGCGTTTTAAAGCGGGCAAAAACAAGATCAAAAGAGGCTCGGCGTTTCGCAGCCACATTTTGACGAAGATGTCTCAAAAACGCAAGAGGAATTTGCGCGAGGCCCAATACGTCGATTCTACGAACGTATCTGCGGTTAAAAAAATGCTTTGCAAATAGTGCGAAGTTAGTTTTTGACGAAAGTCATTCAAACTCCCCTAAATTCATGAATTTTAGGGCAAGATCCCCAAAGGGACGCCGATTAAGAAAGGATTAATATGGCAAGAGTAAAAACGGGCATCGTTAGACGCCGCCGTCACAACAAGGTGCTAAAGCTTGCGCGCGGATTTTATAGCGCAAGACGCAAACATTTCAGAAAGGCCAAAGAGCAGCTAGAAAGAAGCCTCGTTTACGCCTTCCGTGACAGACGCGCGAAAAAACGCGATTTCCGCAGACTTTGGATAGTGCGCATCAATGCAGCTTGCAGGCTAAACGACATCAGCTATTCTAAATTTATAAACGGACTTAGAAAAGCGGGCATCGAGCTTGATAGAAAAATTTTAGCAAATATGGCTATGAACGACCCCGAAGCTTTCGCAACCGTCGCGAAGAAGGCAAAAGCGGCATTAAAATAAGCTTTAAAATTTGGCCGTCTTAAGGCGGCTAAATTCTTAAATTTCGACAAAGCTTTTAATTGTTAAAAGCGCGTCCGCAAATTTGTCGAAATTTAAGAATTTGGGTAATTTTATTTGAGGCGGTGCAGAATGCTAAAGTCTTTGAAAAAAATCGTATCTCTTGCGCTTGTCGGTGCAGCAGGGTTCGGCTATGCGAGCGAGCAGAATTCCTGGAGCTATGCAAACGCGCAAAAATCATCTTCCAAAAACACTTCCCGTTTCGATGTAATGAGCGCTGCGGATAGCTTGGGTGCGAAATTAAGCAGGCGCGACGCAGCTAGCGATAGCTCCGCGAGCGACGAGTATGAAAACTCATTTCGTATCAAGCTTGAGTATGCAAGAGGCTTTGCCAAAAAGGGCTCATATTCGGGCAGGCTTAATAATAAGCGCGTCATGATGCCTGCATTTCGCTGGACGGGCAATAGCGGCGTAAATGCCGAGTTTTGGAACGGCATTACCAATATAGGCGGCGCGCTGGTTCCTTATGTGGCTTTCGGTTCATACGAAGCGGCGACGCCGGGCAATCAAACTACGCAATATCTGGTCAGAAGAGAAGAAGACGCAGTTCAGATGAAGCGAAATATCGCGGCGGGCATATCAAATTTAGGCTATACCTATACTACAAATTCTACTAGAAATTTAAATTTAGTCTATGCCGATATCGATAATTTCGTAAATTTCTACGGCAGAGAAAATATCGCAGGATACTTCATCGACGAGGTCAATACCGAGAATAATCCCGCAACTATCGCCTATATGGAGAGTATCTACAATTATATCAAGACTAAATATCCGGGAATGCTCGTTTTGGCAAACAACGGCTGGGGCGTGCGCGATGCCATAGCTCCCTATGCGGACGTTTGGATGCTGCAAGAGGTGAGCGCGGATGAGTATATAAACCACTATCGACCTAGAACCTCTGAGTTTGAAAAAGACCCCGCAAATTCCTCTAAAATTTTGCACGTCATATACAACGCAAGACCAGATCAATACGACGAGATCATAAGATTATCTCGCGAGCGCAACGCGGCAAATCTATTCATCACCTCCGATACGAATGCCTATCCTAGCGGATACGACGATCTGCCTACCTATTTTGAAGCGCTGATGCTGGCGATCAATAACTTCACGCCTAAAAACGGCAGCCTGTTTTCTCAGGTCGCAAGAGGCGGCAACCGGGTAGGCATCGAGATGCCGCGCTCGAAGGTCGATCTGGATCTTACAAAGCTTGCAAGAAATTCCGCTTATAAAAATTTAACCGACACCGACGGGCAGGAGTTTAACGTAAACGTAAGCGCGATTGGAAACTATGGCGGAGATTACAAAGACCGCTCGGGCGGCGTCAAATACGATCACAAGAGCGACGGAATTTTGCTCGGAGCCTCCAAGAGAGTAGATGATCTTACACTGGGCGTGATCTTTGGGTATCAAAAATCGGACGCTTGGTACGAGGGTAAATTCGACGGCGTGAAAGAAAACATCAAATCCTACGAGCTCGGTCTGGCGGGCAGATACGATTTTAGCGAGAACGTGGATCTGGCGGTCAATTTAACCTATTCGACAAACGATCATAAATTTGAAACCAACAACGGATTCGGCGCTATCCACGGCGCGAAATACAAATCGCAAATTTGGGATTTCAGCACGAGAGCAGGATATAAATTTTTATTTGAAAACGGCTATATTAAGCCGTATTTGGGGCTTGGAGCGATTAGGGTGAACGAGGATGCGATCTCTAGGCTTAAATTTAGCTCCGCTTCAAAAACCGCGCCGAACGGCACCGCGGGAATTTACGCGATCAAGGCTTTCGGCGATCTGCAGATATTCGCAAATGCTGAGTACGAGCATCGATTTAGCGGCGATTCGTATCATGCAAGCAGAAAGTATTCGGACAGATACGATGTCGAGGGGCTTGATTATTCTAGCGGCGTATTTAACGGCGCGATCGGGCTGAAATATAAGATCCTTCAAAGCGTCGGACTCAGCGCATCGTACGAGCTAAGCGAGAGCAAAAATAGCCTCGCTAGAGCCGCTTTTGACGTGGAGTTTTGATTTTAATCGGACGCAGCCCAAGATAGGCAGCTTGAAGCACTATTACAAATTCCTCTTTGCCGCAAAACAAAATTTGCGGCTAAATTTTACCTGGGCTTTGCTGTGAAATTTTAAAATTTCGGCCTTAAAATTTTTGCTCGCATAATTTCTACTTTGAAATTCCAGGTAAGACCATTTTTGCGCCGTTTTGGATGCGAAGCGACGAGATGGAATCACTGCCGCAGAATTTTGCGCGGACGCGCTGAGGATTTTTTAAAATTCTAAATTTTGCCCGTTTATGACTTTGCGGATCGCGTTTCATACGTAAGAGATTTTAAAATTCTATGCACGGCGCAACTACGAAATTTTTTAAAAGCAGCGGAATTGCAAGAACTCCAAAGGGGCAGTATTCATAATCCGAGGCAAAATTTAGATTGATTGAAAGCTACCGAAATTGGGTGAAAGAAGCGAAATTTTGCGGATCGCTCCGCAAAATTTAAAAGAGATTATTTTAGCTTGTCTAGTTCGATGATGTAAGGCACCGAGTTTACCCCCGCACCGAAGTATTTGGCAGCTAGGGCTTTTGCAGCGTTTAGCTCGGCAGCGCTTACGTCTTTGGCACCCGCTTTGTTATCTTCGGCGTAATATTTTTTAAAAACCGCTATCTTTTGCTCGTCGGTTTTAGCATTTTTGATCTCTTTGTAGATGAGCGCGGATTTTGCGTGGCCGTCATCGCCGTGAACGGAGGTCATGACGATATCGACATTGTTATTTTTTAGTGTTTCTTCGATCCTTGCCATCTCTTTGCGGCAGAATGGGCACAAAGCGTCCGTCAGCATTAAAATCGTAGGCTTTTTGGGATCGTTTCCTAGCTTGATGATATTGTCTTTACTCTCCGCTTTGAAGACCTTACTTAGCTGTCCTGCGATGCGGTCTTGTTTGATCTGCTCCTTATAGACTACGCGTTTTTTAGGATCGATGATATCGGTAAAGATCAGATCGCCTTGGGTGAAGATGATCTCCTCTTGCGACATATTGCCTTGAGAAATCTTTAAAACGACCGCCTCGACGCCCTTTGGCTCGCTAAGTGGGATGCGCTCGGCGACCTTTATTTCGATGCCTTGAGGCGCGCCGCCGTAGATGGATAGAATTTCGCTGTCGCTTAAAGCCGCGTTTAGGCTCGCTGCGAGCGCAACTGAAGTTAAAATAGCTTTTTTCATTTTTTTCCTTTGCAAAAAATTCCGCGCATTGTAGTGCAAAATTTTAAATTTTTACTTTTTCAAATAGCGTTTATTGTCGATCGTCACGATATTTCCCATCTTGTCGAGGTATTCGAGGTAGCAGATGACGAATTTCCTGCTAAGTCCTAGCTCCTCTTTGGCGTTCGTGACGTTTACGAAGCCCTCTTTTTCGATGATCGCGTAGAGGCGCTTGATCGCCAGGGCTAAATTTTCGGCCTCGACGAAGAGATTGTGCGCGAGACGGACGACCTTTTTGGCGTAGGTTAGCTTCTTTAGCGCGTCATCGCCGCTACTGCGGTCGATCTCCAGCTCGTCGTAAATGTTATACGGCGCAAGCGGCGCGATGCTGCCCTTTTTGATGAGATTAAAAATTTTACTCTCCAGGCTCTGTTTGAGCGCGTCAAAATCCACACCCGATTTTACGTAAACTCCGCCCTTTTTGGAGACGATGCCGCTCCGCTCAAGCTCGCTAAGCGCGCGCGCGGCGAGCTCTTCGCTAGCCCACGAGAGCTTTAGGGCGATCGAGGCGGGCGAAAAGATCGCGTAGTCGTTTTTTGAGACGATAAATTTTATGAGGCTTTTTACGTCCTCGATCGCGCTTAGATCGTAAACGCATAAATTTGCTTCGTCAAAATACGTCCCTTCTATGCCGCGCGCGATCTTTACCGCTTCGTCGTATTCCATCCCGAAGCGCTGATACGCCGAAAATAGCCCGAATCCATGCTTGTGAAAGAGGCTTAAAATTTTAAACGCTTCGGTGAAATTTCGTTTCAAAAGTGCGGTTAAAAGCACGGCTTTGCTCTGCTTTTTTAGCGGCTCGACTACGGCGTTTAGCACGCGCCCGCCGCCGATTACGCGCGAGTTTGCCAGGCAGACGAAGGGCTCACCGAATTTTAAAAACATCGTTTTGTCAAATTTAAAACTTACGAGTTTCTCGCCGCTAGGAAGTTCTTTTAAAATGAGCGCTTTTGCCGCGCTTTGCTTGCTTCCGACGCAAAACAGCACGTCTTGGTTGTGTGAAATTTCGCCGCTAAAGGTGCAGTCGGCTTCATTAAAGCCGCGGAAAAAGCCTTTTTTGGTTAAAATTTGCCCCTTCTGCAGCTCGCTCGTTTTGGCATCTAAGCTCAATGCGACGCGGTTTGGAGCCTGCGCAAGCGGCGTATCCTCATCGTGGATCTGCACGCTTTTGACGTTAAAAGCTTTGCCCAGATCGCAGTTGTAAAGCTTCTCGCCCTTTGAAATCGCGCCGTTAATGAGGCTGCCCGTTACGATGGTGCCGAGCCCCTTGAGCGAAAAGACGCGGTCGATGTAGTAGTGCACGACGCCGCCTCCTTGACGCTGCGCAGGCTTGATATTAAAGAGATAGTTTTTCAGCTCGGCGATGCTTGCGGGATCTTTTATGCTGATAAAAAAGGTATTTAAAATTTGCAAATTCTTAAATTTGAGGATATATTCTCTGCACTGCGTCGCGACCTCGGATCTGCGCGTGTCGTCAGCAAGATCGCACTTGCTGATACACAGGATCACGCTTTTTACCCCGAGCAGCGATAAAATTTGAATATGCTCTTTGCTTTGCGGCATCAGCCCGTCGTCCGCGGCGACTACTAGCATCGCAGCGTCGAAGGCATATGCGCCGCTAATCATCGTCTTTACTAGATTTTCATGCCCAGGAACGTCGATGAAAGCGACGTTGGTGTTCCCAGAGCGCAGATGCGAAAAGCTAAGATCGATCGTGATGCCGCGCTGCTTTTCGCTCGGCATCCGGTCCCCTTCAAAGCCGTTTAGCGCCTTGATTAACGCGGTCTTTCCGTGATCGATATGGCCTGCGGTGCCGATGATTACGCTATTCATAAATTTCTCCGATCTTTTTTATTAAATCTTGTAAGTCGCTTTTTAAAATCGATCTAAAATCGAGCAAAAATTTATCGTCCTCGATCCGCCCGATTATGCCCGCAGCGCGAAATTTTGCCTGCGCGCTCTGCAGGTCGGCGCCGTCAAGTATCGCAAGCGCGACGCTAGGATAGGAGGCGCCGGGCATCGTGCCGCCGCCTACAAAGGTGGTAGTAGGCACGATCTGCGATTTTACGCCGATGCGCGATTGCACTAGCTCCGCTCGCTCACGCAGCTCGTCCAGACTCAGATGGATCTGATCTATCGTCGTGATGAGGTGAAATTCTTTATTTATATACGCCTTGATCGTCTCGGCAAGCAGGCTTAGCGTGATCTTATCCACGCGCAGCATTCGCAGTAGCTGGTTTTTGCGCAGGCGCGCGATGAGCTTGCGATCTCCGAGGATGATGCCGCACTGCACGGAGCCGAAAAGCTTGTCGCCGCTAAAGCTAAGCAGCCGCACGCCGTTTTTTAAAAGCTCAAAAATGGATGGCTCGCTTTTGCCTAGCTCAAATCCCAGCTCGCTCGCGTAGCCGCTTCCAAGATCGTAATAATCGATGATCTCGTTAAAATTGTCCTCTTTTTTCATGCTAAATTTTGCAGGGTAAATTTTAGAAACTTTAGCGAAAATTCCGCTCTCTCCGTCTTCATAAAAATACTCGCTCTTTTCGGACGGCTCGCCGCTATTTAAATTTAGAGTATTCGCAGAAGCTGCCGCTAAGCTTAAACCATTCGCCGCGGAATTTAAAATTTCGCCGTCTGCGTCCGAAGAGCCGCCGCAAAGATCTGCTAAATTTTTAAAATTCGCCGCTCTGAGCGCTAAAAAATCCTCTTTTTTACGCGTCGCTTTTCGCGCCAAAGCCGCAACTTCCGCAGCGCTTACGCTAGAGCTGAAGCCTGAAATTTTAAAATTTGAGCGGTGCACCTTCATCAAGATCGCCGTATTTTCATTGATCGCTTCTTCGTAATCGTCCAGCTTGGTTTTGTTCGTAGTGCCGATCTCCACAAGCTTTGCGCCCGAGTTTGCCATCACTTCGCTTACCCGAAAGCTCCCGCCGATCTCGACTAACTCGCCGCGGCTTACCACGACTTCACGTCCGCGCGCGAAGGTATTTAGTACCAAAAATACCGCCGCAGCGTTGTTATTGACCACGAGCGCGTCCTGCGCGCCGAAGAGCTCGCTGCACAAAAGCGCTATGTAGTCGTATCTGTTGCCGCGCGCGCCCTCGGATAGGTCGTATTCTAAATTTGAATACGAGGTGATGATCTTTTGCGCGCGGGCTAAAATTTCGGCGCTGATGACGCTGCGGCCGAGGTTTGTGTGCAGCACGACGCCGGTTGCGTTAATGAGCGGCTTAAGGCTTAGATTTTGAAATTTTTCGTAGCGCGATTTGATGCGCGCGATGATCTCGCTTTCGCTTGCGAGCTCGCCTCCTTGCAGCGCCTTCCTGCGTGCTTCTTCGATGAGCTCTTGCGCGATTTTGATGATTTGCGGGCGGAGGCAGTTTTGAAACTCCTGCGCGTTTGCGATTTTGTCGATTTTTGGTAGTTTGATTCGTTGCATTGCGACCCCGATGCCTTAAAATTTAGGCGATTTTATCATTTAAAGCTTTGATTTTGCTTTATCTATAGAATTATTAATTTAAATTCGATTTACTTTAAGCGCAGAATTTAAAAGCTGTTTAGAAAATAAGAGTAAAACCCGCCTAATTATCAATTTAGGATAGATTATGAAAGAACATGGATTTTACGCCGCGGGGCTAAAAGATGTCGTCTTAAGCGACGATATCGAAATTTGCGGCGATGAAGAGGAGGTGAGAAACGAGGAATTTATCGTCGCTAATTCGCCTAAATTAAAAGCGCAAATTTATGCGCCCGAGATAAATTTTTATATAGAAAATTCCGCAGATGAGCCGCTACAAATTGCTAAAAACGTAGATATTTTGTATCGCGCCAAAGATATTGCCTTCGACGGCGCGCTAGATAGCGACTATCAAAAGCCCGTCGGCAAAAACGTGATTCTCGCCTGTGACGAGCCTCGAGGGGAGCTTGTGGGGCTACTTAGGCAGCATGGATTTAAGGTGATCGCGTTAAGCAGGGCTGAGATAAAGTTCGTCTACGGCGAGATTGGTGATCTTGCGGTTACAATTTTAAGCGAGCGAGATGAGGTTGAGACTGAGGCGGATTTTTTCTTGATTAGCGGCGCAGCGCCCTATCAATTGCGACAAAGTGGCTGCTACGAGATTTCGGGGCTAAAAGATGATGAAATTTTAGAAATTTTAAATTCCAAAAGCCCGGTTTATCATTATAAGAATTCCACGATCTTCGATCCCGCGATCTGCCAGTATCACGGCAGGCGAAATGAGCTGCGCGCGCCGTGCGTGGAAGTTTGCCCCACAGTGGCGATTTTGAAAAATGACGAAAAGCGCGAGCTAGTATTTTCGCACATCGACTGCATCGGTTGCGGCGCGTGCGTGAGCGTCTGCCCTAGCGGTGCGCTGAAATTTGCCAAGCTGCCCCAAAGCGTATTTGGCGAGATCGCAAAGCTCTATGCAGGCAAAATTCCGCTTCTCATCGCAGAGAGCGAAATCGAGTCCGCACCCGCAGTGCAGCTTCCGTGCGGCGTGCTGCCGTTTGGAATTTTTGGAAGCAAGCAAATAGATGAGGTAAATTTGCTAAGCGCGATGCAAGAAAGCGGCTCGAGCGTGATCGTTTACGGCGCGGACGCGGGCGAGGGCACGCGCGAAGCGGTGGAGCTTATCAATGGAATTTCGCGCGCGATCTACGGCAAGGACGCGGTATTTTTAGCGCAAAATTTAACCGAGCTGCAAGAGGCGCTAAAGCAGGCGCAAAGCTCTCGGCCGTGGGCGTTTAGCCTAAATGAGCAGGGTCTTAGCAAGAAAGAAATTTTCTCAAAACGAGTAAGCGCAATGGTCGGCGATGGTAGCTTCGGCGTCGTAAAAAGCGGAGAGTTGCTAAAATTTGGCAAAGTAAGCATAAACGAAGCAAGCTGCACGCTCTGCCTTAGCTGTGTGGGCGCCTGTAATACCGGCGCGCTGTATGCCGACAACAGCGACAATTCGATTAAGCTCAACGCTTCGCTTTGCACGACGTGCAACTACTGCGTGTTAAGCTGCGCCGAAAAGGATACGATCGAGCTTAAGCCTTGCGGCGTGGAGCTTGAGCCGGGATTTTTTAATTACAAAATGCTAGCTAAAGACGAACTTTTCAAATGTATCGAATGCGGTAAGGAATTTGCGACGAGCAAAGCCGTGATGAAGATCGCGGAGATGATGGGCGTGCATTTTGCAAACGAGCCTGAAAAGATGAAGACTCTTTTTTGCTGCGGCGATTGCAAGGCGAAAATAATGATAAAAAAACAGATAGAAGATGCTAGAAAAGGGGCAATGTAATGGATGCTAATCTACTTCAAGCAAGAAGCTACTACTACGAATTTTTTGCAATTCCGTTTTTTTTCTATGAAACGGATACGAAATTTAAGCGCTGGCAGCAGCAGCTGGAGTTTTTACGTAGCTCGCCCATCGTGTCTAGCGATGAGGCGGAATTTCAAAATTTAGCGAAATTCGACTTTTCTGCGTTTAAAAGCGAGCAAAATTCCGTGCTTTTTGATTTTTCATACGCCAATGTGCCGATGAGTGCGAGCTTCTACGACGAAGGACGCGACGATGGGCGTATGCGTGTCGCAGTAATCGACGTACTAAAAAAGAGTAAATTTCGCCGCAATATGGAGCTTTGCAAAGAGTGCGAGGATTATGTGGGATTTATTTTTTACCTGCATTCGACTCTGCTGCGCGACGCGGCTACAAAACACAGCGCGGTTTTAAACGGACAAAATTCTGTGACAAACGAGCAAAATTCCACAAATAGCGCGAGCTTAACGGCGCAAGACGGAAAAAATTCTGTAGGTTTGCATGGCAGTAAAAATTTTACGGACTCGCAGGATGACAAAAATGCTGCGAATTCGCAATACGCTAAAAATTTCGTCGGCGCGCAAGACGGCGAAGCGCTGGCGTTAGAGCTTTTTACGAATGTCACCAACAGCTTTGTGGATGAGTTTAGCGAGCTTTTGTGCGGGCATGTGCGGGCGGATTTTTTCAAATCATTAGGCGCACTAATGAGAAGCTTTTTTGCGCTTGAGCGCTCTCTTTTAGCGCTTGCCGCTCCGCAAAAGAAAGATCGCAGCGTCGTTAAAGAAGCGATCAAAAAAGGCGGCTATCAAAATAAATTTACCAATCCGGAAGATATTTTTGATCTGGATTGATAAATAAAATTTTTAACGGAAATCTTAACGCGAAAGCAGAATTTCGGTTAAATTTTAAACTCGCAAACTCGAGTTTTGCGAGTAGTTTTTTAGTTAGAACTTTATATTTTGAATTTTAAATAAAATTTAAAAAGTAACTTAAAATTTAATTTCCATCTCACTGCCTTTTCGTTATAATTCATTAGACTTAAATCCTGTAACAGGCGTTACTACAATAAAAGATTTAAAGCGATTTCTTCACAAAGGAAAACCATGGAGAACAAACGCAGAGATTTTCTTAAAAAATCTCTAAAAATCGGCGCGGTAGGTGCCGTGGGCGTTGCCGCGTCTCAGGCTCTAGCAAAAAGCGAGCAGGACTATGGCGATACCGTTCGTGGCAAATCACCGAAAAAAGAGGTGCTTTACTGGGAGAGTGAAGCGTGGAAAAAATACTATAAAGTAGCTTACTAGGAGAATTTTCATGAGTGAGAATGCGATCGGAAGGAGATCGTTTTTGAAACTCGCCGCTTTAGGAGCGAGCAGCGTAGCTGCGTTTGGCGAAAATAATACGCTAAGAGCCGCTACTGAGCAAGAGATCAAAAACCCATTTCCAGGTTCCGTTATGAAGCGAACGATATGTTCGATCTGTTCCGTAGGCTGCGGTATCGAGGCTCAAGTGGATGAGAGCACCAATACCTGGATTCGCCAAGATATGGCAGTAGATCACCCGATCTCGCAGGGCAGTCACTGCTGTAAGGGAATCGATCAAATCGATCTAACCAAATCTAAAATGCGTCTTAAATATCCGCTCAAAAAGGTTGGCGGCAAGTGGGAGCGCATCAGCTGGGAGCAAGCCGTTAACGAAATCGGCGATAAAATGCTTCAAGTCCGCAAAGAGGACGGTCCGGATAGTGTGGTATTTCTAGGTTCGGCTAAATTTTGCAACGAGCAGGCATATTATTTTAGAAAATTTGCAGCCTTTTGGGGTACGAACAGCAACGACCACGTAGCCAGAATTTGACATAGCGCAACAGTCGCCGGTGTGGCGAATACTTGGGGTTATGGAGCTATGACAAATCACGTAGGCGATATGGCGAAAAATTCTAAAATGATCCTTTTTATAGGTGCGAATTCCGCGGTTGCAAATCCCGTGGGGGCTATGAAGCATGCTCTTCAAGCTCGCGATAGAAACGGCGCGAAAATCGTCGTCGTCGATCCAAATTTTACTAGAACTGCGGCTAAGGCCGATATGTATATTAGAATTCGTCCGGGAACTGATATAGCGTTTGTGTACGGAATGCTGCATCTAATCTTTAAAAACGGCTGGGAAGATAAGGAGCTAATAAAAACCAGAACCTACGCTGTAGAGGAGATCAAGGCGGAGGCTGAAAAGTGGGATCCGAAAGAGGTAGCCAATGTCACCGGCTGCAAGGAAGAGGAACTGATAGAATTTACGAGGATGTTTGCTACCACAAAGCCCGCTACTTTGTGCTGGGCGCTCGGTATCACGCAGCACTCAATCGGAAGTTCAAATACTAGAATTTTGGCTCTTTTACAGCTCATACTAGGCAATATGGGCAAGCCTGGCGGCGGCTGCAACATCCTTAGAGGTCACGATAATGTTCAAGGCGCTACCGATATGTGCAATCTCTCCGATAGCTTACCTGCGTATTACGGGCTAGCCGATAACGCTTGGAAGCACTTCTGCAAGGGCTGGGGCGTAGATTACGAGCAGTTTATTAAAAGATTTGCCGTCTCTACTAAGCAGCCGCACGAAAAGCAGGGTGAAAAAGTGCCTGGCACGAATTTTACCGAGTATTTTTACTACGATCCGAGCATCGAGCAAGATGTGATAAACTGGCGCAACGAAAAGGGCTTTTCGCTATCTAAATGGTGGCAGGGCGTTTTGAAAAACGAGCCCGTTTTAAGTAGTGGCAATGTCCGCGTTCTTTGGGTGCAAGGCACAGGAATTACTTCTATGGCTCATGTTCGCGAGACTCAAGAAGCATTAGGTAAGATCGATATGCTGGTAGTCGCCGAGCCGTTCTTAAACGAAGTGGCGATCCTAAACGATAGACCGGATGGAATTTATGTTTTGCCGGTAGCTACGCAGTTTGAAAGCGAGGGGCATCTAAGCGCTACAAACCGTAGCGGTCAGTGGCGAACTCAGATCGTTAAGCCGCTATTTGAGAGCAAAGAGGATCAAGAAGTAATGTTTTTATTCGCGAAAAAATTCGGCTTTTACGACGAATATGTTCGCGGCATGAAGATGGGCATCGTTGATGGCGAGCTTAAGCAGGTTAAGGACGATTTTGTTTGGCCTGACGACGCTACCGATGAGATCGCACGCAATACTCAAAGTATTGGAAATAACGGACGCACCGCAGCTAGATTTCGCAGACAGCAGAAAAACTGGCATCTATTTGATCCAGATACTTTGCGCGGCATAGGCGGCGAGGTAGAGGGCGAATACTACGGGCTTCCGTGGCCTTGCTGGGATACGCAACACCCGGGCACGCCGATTCTTTACGACGTAACTAAGCCTTATGCCGACGGCGGTATGGGATTTAGGAATCGCTTCGGCTTAGAGCACGACGGCGTTTCACAGCTAGCCGACGAGAGCATTACACTTCCGGGATCAAAAATTTCGGGCGGTCATGCAGAGATTACTAAGGCAAATATCGAACAGGTTTTAGGCATCACACTAAGCGAGGATGAAAAAGCCAAGATGGGGCCTACGTGGAGTACCGATTATAGTGGCATTATCGCTAAAAAATGCCGCGAGTTTGGAATTTGCCCTTGCGGAAACGCAAGAGCAAGAGCGAAGGTTTGGCAGTTTGCGGATCAAATTCCAAAGCATCGCGAACCGATCCACTCGCCTAGATGGGATTTGGTGGAGAAATATCCGACCTTTGCGGATCAAAAACGAAATTTCCGCGTATTTACTAGATTTATCTCCGAGCAGAAAAAGCAGGATTGGAGCAAGGACTTCCCTACTATCGTAAGCTCGTTAAGGCTTGTAAATTTAAGCGGTGCAGGCATGATAGAGCGCACGAGCAAGTATCTTTCGGCGATTACTCCGGAGATGTTTGCGCACGTAAATCCTAAGCTTGCCGCTGATAAAGGTATCAAAGATGGCGAGATGATGTGGATTCATTCGCCGCAAGGCACGAAGATCAAAGTCAAGTGCATCTATTCGCACGCCGTAACGCCTGATCGTATTGTTATGCCGTATAACTTCGCGGGAATTTTCCAGGGCGAGGATCTAAGCGAGCGCTATCCTGAGGGCACTAAGCCATATATCAGAGGCGAGAGCTCAAATACGATTACCAACTACGGCTTTGACATAAATACGCAAATTTCGGAATTCAACGCCGGTCTTTGCAGACTAGAAAGAGCATAAGGAGATAAAATGCCGGCAAGATTAAAATTTTACGTCGACGTCGAGCGTTGCATCGCTTGCTATGGTTGTCAAGTAGCCTGCAGCTCGGCGCACGAGGTTCCCGTGCAGATCAATAGGCGCAAGGTTATCACTCTAAACGAAGGCATAGAGGGGCAGGAGGTTTCAAGCTCTATTGCTTGCCAACACTGCACCGACGCGCCTTGTGCGCAGGTTTGCCCGGTTCAATGCTTCTATATCAGAACCGACGGCGTCGTTTTACACGACAAAGATAAATGTATCGGCTGCGGATACTGCCTCTATGCGTGTCCATTCGGCGCTCCGCAATTCCCTAGAGACGGAGCTTTCGGTATCAAAGGCGCGATGGATAAGTGCACTATGTGCGCGGGCGGGCCGGAGCCTACGTTTTCGCACGAGGAGCTACATAAATACGGCCAAAACCGTATCGCGGAGGGCAAGGTTCCGATATGTGCGGCAATATGCTGCACAAACGCTCTAATCGTGGGCGACGCGAGCAGAGTTTCCGATGTCTATCGCAAGCGCGTGCTTACGCGTGGCGTGAGTCTATAAGATTATGGAATTTTAAACGCCCCAGTTTAAAATTCCGCTTCCTTTCGCAGAAATTTCAACCGAGCGACGGCTTTAAATTTAGCGGTCGCTCGGCGCAAAATTTTATTTAATAATTCCACTCTTGCCCTTTCGCCACTAGATTATTTCAAAAAATCGCTTCTTGCTGACATTAAAATTTTAAATTTATGCTACAATCACTCAAATTTAAGATTTGAAATCTTAAGCGAAAGGATCCGTCTTGAAAAATAAAATTTCACTTTTTTTGGTCATTTCGGCGTTTTTGATTTTTACGGGTTGCTCTAAAAATGTGCCCGTAAATAGCGGCATAGTACGCACTTCCGAGCCGCTTCACATTATGGAATTTCCGCAAGATAAACTCATAAGCGTAAATTTCACCAATACCTCTACGACGGATTCAAATTTAACCCAGGTAGTGATTCAGCATCTGCGTGCGGACGGATTTAAGGTCGTAAATAAAAGCGCGGCGAACGTCCAAATCGGCGGCAATCTCAACTACTTTCGCAAGGCGGATTTTTCGCGCAGATCGTGGGATAATCCGAGATTTAGCTTCGGTATGGGCTTTGGCAGGTATTATAGATATACGGGCGTGGGCATGGGCTGGGGGATGCCGTTTGGTTATGATCCTTGGGACGACGACGATTATTACAGAGATTATTTCTACGACTCGCAGATTAGCCTCTACATAAGCGTTAAAAACAAGGGCGCGTGGAAGGACTACGTAACGAACCTCAACTACCAAAGCATCAAAAATCCGGGCTCTAAAGACTCGGTAATGGATGCACTAAATTTTAAAATTTACGAGTATATAAGACAGATGATTAAGCAGGGAAGATGATAGTAAAAGAGAATAAAAAGCCCGTAGCGATGACGCTGGCGGGATCGACGATTTTGGCGCTTGCTAGCGGATATTGCTACCACGCGGGCTTTGGCGGCGCGGCGCTTTTCGCTTCCGTAGTGGCGGCATTTTGCGCGTTTTTTTGCGCGCTCAGACTCGGCGCGAAAAATTATTTGCAGATCGGTGAGGATGCTTTTACGATCGTGCGAGGCGCAAATTCCGAGAGCTTTGAATACAAAGATATCGCAAATTTAGGCACAAAAACCTTCGTCGCGGGTAGAAACAAAACGGAGCTTTTAAATTTTGTATTCAAAAAAATGCCGCAGGCGCAGGACCGCTTTAACTTTTTGCGATTTTACAGCGACACGGAGGCCACGCTGCCGGGCTCATTTGAAATTTCGATCTACGAGCTGAGTAAAATTTTGCGCGAAAAAGCGGGTCTTTCGCAAAGCTCTGAGGAAGAGCAGGTCACTCCAAAGACTCGCAAAGGCGCTAAGAGCTGTAAAAAAAGCGCGGGTAGCGGTAAAAATTTTAAAACTAAAAACATTCACGATGAAAATTCCGCTTCGCAAAATTTCGATGCGCAAAGTTTCTGCGACGCACAAAATTTAGGTGAAAATTCAGGCGCACAGAATTCCCGCTCTACGCAAGATTCCGCCATGCAAAATTCTAGCGGCGCCGCTGATTTAAACAGCGCGCAGAATTTAGAGGGCGCTTCAAATTTAAACGAACAAAGCCCCGCCGCGCCGAATAATGCCGCTTCCTCAAATAGCGCCAGCGCGGGCGAAAATTTCATAGGCGCTGAGAATTCCGCCTCGAAAATTTCTGCGGACGATAACAAGTCTGACGCTGCGCCTGAAAGTGCGGCAGCAGACGGTTTCGATACTACCGATACGGCGATGCAAAGCTCCGCCTGCGAAAGTAAAATAAGTAGGCAGGTGCAGCCTTGAACTCCTTGCCGATCGGAATTTTCTTGCAAGGAGCCGCGCTGATGCTCTCGCTCATCGTCGCGATCGGCGCGCAAAATATCTTCGTCATCTCCCAAGGCCTTGCGAAAAACCACGTCGCGGCAGTTTGCACGGTCTGCGCGCTAAGCGATGCCGTATTTACGGCCGTAGGGATATTTTTAATCGGCGGCGCTCTTAAGCAAGGCTCGCTTTTTACCCAAATTTTAGGCATAGGCGGGATCATATTTCTGCTCTGCTACGCGCTAAGCTCGTTTTTTAGCGCCTACAGAGGCTCGCATTTTGCCAAGATCCAAAACTCTGCAAATAGCCCGCTGGCGCCCGTCGTAGCCAAAGCTCTTGCGGTGACGCTTCTAAATCCGCACGTGTATTTAGACACCGTCGTGGTCGTGGGCTCGCTCGGCGCTACGATCGCAGATGCCCAAAAGCCGTGGTTTTACGCGGGAGTTATGTTCGTATCGTTTGCATGGTTTTTTGGCTTAGGATATGGCTCGGGGGCGCTTTCGAAGCTTTTTGCAAGTAGTAGAGCATGGCGTATAATCGACGCGCTAGTGGGGGTTTTGATGCTGTATATGGCTTATCTGATAGCGGAGTTTGTCTTTAAAATTTAAAATTTCACGCTAAAATTCCACACTCTTGATAAAGGATCTATGATGAAAATTGAAATTGAAAGCGGGCTCGAACTAAAAGAGGCCTTGTGGCGCGTAGAGAAAGCTCTGCGACTAGTGACCGACAAGGACGGCAAAATCACATCGAGCGCGACGCTTTACGTGGGCAAACATTCGCTTTTAAATTTACTCGATACCAACCAGATCGAAAATATCCAAAACGCCTATGCGCGCGCCAGGACGGAATTTCGCGCCGAGATGCTGGGCGTGCTGGAGGGCTTTTTATCGCAAGAGGACGCCGAGAAAGATCCAGAATACGCGCTATTTAATCAGCTCTACCAGATGGCGATGACTGCGGGCAGAAAGAGCGATATTTTTATCCATGTCCAAGGCATCAGCGAAAACGAGGTCGTGCTGCGCGTATATCAGCGCTTCGAGCTGGAGAGCGGCGAGACTATTTATTACGCAGGCGGTGAGTTTAGCTATACTCTGGATGAAAATTTCGGCAAAATTTATCGCTACGAAATTTGATTTTAGCGGTACAGCGTAAGATCGGTGCCGCCTTGATCGTAAATATCGCACTACGCTTCTTTGTCACAGCGCGTAAATTTAGACGCTCAAAACACATGGCGAGTTTAAATTTAGACAAACTTTCTGCAACGATAGAATTCTTCTCGGTTAAAATTTATCGCGATTTCAAATTTAAAGCTGCGTGTAAATTTTTATCCTTCAATACGCAAATTTTACCCTACTGCCCGCCCGCCTTCGAGTTTGCCTTGTTTTACGCTTGCCGAAATTTTTAAGTCGAGCTCGCATAAAATTTTATTTCTTAGGCACATAAATTTTGTTGGATCGCACTTTTATGCAAAAGAAAAGATAATTAAACGAAGCTAAATTTAACCAAGGCGCGTATATAGGAAGGCGAGCTCAAAGATGATACGCTAGATGGCGGTTTGCTGCCATTGCTCGCTTTATAAAATTTTTAGGAATTAATGCGTGCAAAGAAAACGCAATGCTAAGTAAAAAACTAGGATAATAAGAGCTAGAGATAATGATCGCAAAAGCCGTTGTTTGGCAGCTGGTGGGGGCTGGTCGGACTCGTCCCCTTTATCGTGGGCGTCACGGGATTTTGCCCCGTTTGCTACTTTTTAAACCGCTGTTCGTTAAAGCGCTAAATTTAGCCGCGGTATGCGGTTTTGTCGTGCGCCGAGAAAATAGCGCGATAAATTTTAGCAGCGAAGCGAATGAACTTTAAATTTTAATTATCCGCGCTTCGCTGCGGGATGTTAAATTTAAACTAGCCCTTTAAAGCTTAAAATTTTATAGCGCGATGCAAGGCGGTAAATTTAATGTGGTAAATTTAGTCTCGTGCCGCCGTCAATCGGCATGCCGCTATCTAGGTGAAATTTTAGCATACGCCGCTTTCGGCACTCTTGTTGGAGCTGGCTTGCGCTCCGCGTTAGCTATGCCAAACTTTATGATTAATTGCGCCCGCCTCTTAAAATTCATCTTAAATTTGCTAAAATTGCAGCAAAATTTAAAATTTAAAGGAGCTCAAATGTCAAATATCTTAATCATAGGCGCGGGCGGCGTGAGCCAAGTCGCGACCGTAAAATGCGCGATGAACGCGGACGTTTTTACAAAAATCACATTAGCAAGCCGCACCAAAAGCAAATGCGACGCGATCGCTAAGTTTATCAAAGATCGCCTAGGCGTGCAAATTGGCACCGCCCAGATCGACGCGGACGACACCGATGCGGTCGTAAATTTAATCAAAAAAACGGGCGCCGAGCTACTACTAAACGTCGCGCTGCCGTATCAGGACCTAACTCTCATGGACGCGTGCTCTCGCGCCGGCATACCTTACATCGACACCGCAAACTACGAGCACCCAGACACTGCCAAATTTGAATACAAGCTGCAGTGGGCGAAGGACGGCGAGTTTAAAGCCGCAAACACGATGGCGCTGCTGGGAAGCGGCTTTGATCCGGGCGTGACGAACGTATTTTGCGCCTACGCGCAGCAAAATCTCTTTGACGAGATCGGCGAGATCGACATCTTAGACTGCAACGCGGGCGATCACGGATATCCGTTTGCGACGAATTTCAACCCAGAAATCAACCTACGCGAAGTAAGCGCAAAGGGTCGCTACTGGGAGCGCGGCGAGTGGAAAGAAACGGGGCCGATGGAAATAATGTTCAAATGGGACTACCCGAAAATCGGCGTCAAAGATAGCTACCTGCTCTATCACGAGGAGCTTGAAAGCTTAGTTAAAAACATCAAAGGGCTAAAGCGAATCCGCTTTTTCATGACATTTGGACAAAGCTACTTAACTCACATGAAATGCCTAGAAAACGTCGGCATGCTACGCATCGATGAGGTAGAGCATAACGGCGTGAAAATCGTGCCGATACAGTTTCTAAAGACGCTACTGCCTGATCCTGCGTCGCTAGGCCCTCGCACGAAGGGTAAAACAAATATCGGCTGCGTGATACGTGGCTTAAAAGAGGGCAAAGAGCGCCAGGTCTACATATACAACGTCTGTGACCACGAGGCTTGCTATGCCGAGACGGGCGCGCAGGCGGTGAGCTACACGACGGGCGTGCCTGCGATGATCGGCTCAATGATGGTCGCAAAGGGTATCTGGAGCGGCAAAGGCGTCTTTAACATGGAAAATTTCGACGCCAAGCCTTTCATGGACGAGCTAAATAAGCAGGGATTGCCGTGGGAGATAATCGAAATGAAGCCCGGCGAGAGGTATGAAGTTTAGTTTTTAGGCTTGTCTTTTTCTACTTATACTTCGTTGAAATTTGATTTTCAAACTTGGCAAACTAAGTTTTGGATAAAACCCAAGTAGAGTGGAATGCAGAGCTAGATTTTAGCTCTTTTACTAAAAATAGCCAAATTCTAAATAAGGAAATTAAAATGATACAAGATGAATTGGTAAATTTTCTATCAAGATTAGACAAAAAATATGTAGATAGTTTAATAGACGTAATTACTGGTAACGGCAATAGAAAGATTGCGCTAGACCCAGCAATTAAAGATTTTTTAGTTACAGAAAAAAATAGTGATATAGCAATCCATCATAGAGGAACTATCAAAGTTTTGTTAAACGAATTTTACCAATTCGGTGGCAACTCAATAGCAAATATAATCAGAGGGTTTACGGACAAACTTAAATCGGTTGATTACGATGAAATATTAGGTGATATATATAAGAGGTTTATTTCAAAAAATGATAAGTTATCATTAAAACAAAAAGAGGAAGAGATTTTATTATTAATTTTTGGAAAAGATTGGCAAAAAATATCATTTGAAGATGTAAAAAATATATCCATGAAGCCTAATATAAAATTTGGAATATACTCCGATACAACCTCTCAAATGGCTATTAATACAATATCGAAATTTAGTATGCTCTTATTAGCAAAGTTGAATCCAGCTATTGCGGCTGGTGATAGCATTAGACAGATATCATCTCCTGCTTTAAGAGTAGTTATACCTTTTATGATTCAACTAATATGGCTTAAAAATAAATTTCAAAATTTAATCACCGCCTCATCCCCACCGCAACCAGTTAAAAAATATTCCGAGGATGTCTCGACAGACGAGCAAGAATCTCAAAAAGATAGTGATATCTCAAGGGTATCTCAAATTTTCAGCAATACCACAGGAGTAATAACTTCAAGTGAGCTGGCAACAGGCAACTACATACAATGCACCGTAAGTCCTGAGCTTTTAGCTAAAGTTAAAGATAATCCCAACCTTCTAAGGGGCGTAATAGTAGAAAACGGGCGATTAGCCGAACATGCGAAATTTCTAAAGCCTAAAAATTTACAAAAGATAGTAACTTCTGGAGTATTATTTAATGTATTATCTACAATAGTAGCGCAAAAGCATTTAGCTGATATAAGTAAAAAACTTTCAGATATACAAAATAGCATAGATCAAATACTAAAAGATATTGAATTCAAGGAACAAAGTAAAATCAATATTGCGATCAATAATTTAGCAAAAATATCAAAGACAGCATATATCAAAGATAACCAAGAAGTATCGAATAGGTTGTGTAATGACGCGAGAAATTTAGCTGAACTCTCAGAAGCTCTTTTGCTTAAGATAAAGGATAAAATAAATAGTATAGAATACATTGATATATCAGATAAAAAAGTCAAGCGAAATTTTATAAAATTGCGAGAGTTGATTGATAAATATAACTCCTGTATCCAGGTTTTATCCAATATATATACAATATTATTTTATATAACACAAAACGAAATTTTCTTTCAGGACATAGTCGGTATTAAGGAGGAAATAAAGGATTTTAATGTTTTATTGAATAAAATTTATAATACGAAATTTAAAAGAGGTCTTTTGCCGACAAATAATCGTAAACTAGCTAACGAAGCCTTTTTGGAAAATAGAAAAGAAGAATTTGAGTGCATGTATGTTAATTTAGAAAATGAACTTAAACTTGTAAATCGACCATATACTTTAGCTTTAGCCATAGAAAATGACGAAATTATAGATTGTAGACTCGTGGAGCAGCAATAACCTCTTTAAATTTCACGTATTGAAAAAAATCTAATCAAAATTATATACTTATACCAAATACAAATAACAACAAAAGGAAAAATTTGAACTCCTCAAAAACTTCACTATCTTTTTTAGTCGTCCTAAGTGCTCTTATGGCCTGTACATCGCTATCTACGGACGTATATCTACCTGCTATGCCTACGATGGAGCGACAGTTGCATGGCGATGCGGAGCTCACGATAACGGGCTTTTTGATCGGCTTTGCTATAGCGCAGCTCGTATGGGGGCCTATCAGCGATAGGATCGGGCGTAAAATTCCGCTTTTCATCGGTATGGCGCTCTTTGCGATCGGATCGGTAGGATGCGCGATGTCGGACACTATGCTGCGCCCTTTTCTGGCGCGTGTTTCAGGCTGTGGGCGCATGCGTAGGACCGATGCTAAGCAGGGCGATGATTAGCGATCTTTTCGGTAGCTCGCAGGCCGCGCAGATGCTCTCTACGCTAGTTATCATCATGGCGATAGCGCCGATAGCGGGTCCGTTATTGGGCGGCGCGATACTGGAGTTTGGCTCTTGGCACGGGATATTTTGGCTGATGGCGCTAGCTAGCGCGGTTATGTTTGCGATGATTTTTTCTCTGCCAGAGACCTTGCCGCCGCAAAAGCGCTCCACAAAGCCCATCGTATCGTCTTTTAGAAACTATCTAAGATTATTACAAGACGCCAAATTTATGCGCTACACTCTTAGCGTGACGTTTTTCTATGTAGCCGCCTATGCCTTTATCACGGGCTCATCCTTTGTATATATCGATTATTTCGGCATTCCTAGCAAATACTACGGATTTTTATTCGGCATAAACATCGTGGGCGTCATGGCGTTAAGTTTTGTAAACAAAAAGCTAGTAAAGCACTATGCCCTAAACCGCCTGCTCATAGTTTCCACGCTCGTTGCCGCGCTTGCGGCCAGCGTGCTGTTTGCGTTTGCGTTTTTCAAAACGGGCGGAGTTCCTGGCGTGATAATCCCGATGTTTTTCGTTTTTAGCATGAACGGCATCATCGCTTCTTGCTCCAATGCCGCCGCTCTTGATGGCGTGCCGCAGGAGATGAGGGGCTCGGCCGCTGCGCTCATCGGCTCGCTGCAATACGGCAGCGGCATCCTCTCCTCGGCGATGCTTGCGGCGTTTTCTGCGGGTACGCCGCGGACGATGTCTTGGATAATAGCGCTGTTTGTTTGGCTAAGCGCGCTCGCAGCGTATTTAAATAAGTAAATTTTAAATCGCAGCGAAATTTTATAATTTGCCGTCGAGTTTGGCTCTGTTTTAAACAGACGGGCGGTTTCTTAAATTTAAACTCTAGCTAGGCTTAGACCGAAATTTTTAAGCAAACTTTGCTATAATCGCCGAAATTTTGAAAAAATCAAGGAGAAAATATGAAACTACTTTACGTCGCTTGCATGCTAGCCGCGTTTGCTTCGGCTCAGACCGAAACTGTGCAGATGCCGGACTTCGCCAAAAGCTCGATGAAGACGCATGAACAGGCCGAAGAAAAACTAATCGCAAATGCCCTAAAAGGCGATCTAAGCCCGCTTGCAAGCGATCTAAAGATCGATAAAACGCTAAAAGACGGCGATTCGCTTATCATTAACGGTGCGCATTATAGGACCATCGAGGGCGACAGCACGCAGTGGAAAGAGGGCGATGCCGTGCGCCTAATAAGCGGCAACAAGGACGGCCGCTGCCTAAGCTCGATCATGCTCAATCTGCGCACGAAAACCGTCTGTAAATTTATGTGCGACGCGTATTAGGCGAGAATTTCGTCTAAACCACAAAAATCCACCGGCTCGTCGCAAGTTTCTTGCAACGACCGGTTGTTTCTGCTATTTGGCCATAGCATAGATCGCTAAATATATGCCTATGAATAAAACGTTATTATATATTTTTAAAAGCGTTCGTTATGTTTATTGTCCTATATTTGTTCATTCCGCACCCAGAAGATGGAATTTATAATATGCTAGATATACGCATGTTTATTGGCTTAGTGTTGTTTTGCATCTGCCTTATATTGGATATTTAGTTTAAATCCTAATCTCTATCTTTACGTATCGTATTTTTTGATGGTCGCCAAAATTGCATATCACAAATTTAAATTCTAAACGGCTTGATTTGGGTTGTTTTTAAAATTTTGCTTTAATATCGATAAATTCTGCTATAATAAACGCAAATTAAACAATGTCGTTAAAGACGTAACGCGGGGCGATAAAGCGAGTAAAATTTGTAGAGGCAAATTTTAACCCTGCCGCTCGGTACTTCAAACGGCAAATCAAGGAAAAATATGCAAAAATTTAGAATTATAAACGGCGAATGCTCTCGCATGGATATTTTTCTGATCATGACGCTGGTTTATATATTCGGCGTGGCGTGCAGGTTTTTTTGGATATATTGGGCAAGCGGGATTGAGCAGTTTTCTTTCGATGGCGAGCTCATCATGACTACAAACGACGCCTTTGCGAACGCCGAGGGCGCGCGCGATATGATAGCGGGCTTTCACCAGCAGGGCGATCTTAGCCCGTACGGCGCGTCGATCCCAACTTTAGCGTTTTTACTTAGTAAAATTTTACCTGTCAGCTTAAATAGCATTACGATCTACATGAGCGTGTTTTTCGCGCCGCTGGTGGCCGTGCCGATTATTTTGATAGCAAGAGAGTATAAGATTCTGGGCGCCGGCATCATCGCGGCACTACTTGCTTGCGTGCTGCCCGGATATTATGTCAGGACTTTGGGCGGGTATTTCGATAGCGATATGCTAAATGTTACTCTGCCGCTGCTAACGCTATGGGCTTTGATTAGGCTCATAGGGCGAAGCGAGCAGAGCAGCTTTGCTTTACCTGCCGTTTTTACAGTGATTTATGATTGGTGGTATCCTAGCTCGTATTCTCTAAATATGGCGATTATAGCGATATTTTTAATCTATACTTTGATTTTTAATAGACACAATGAGGAAAATTACAAAGCGATTATTCTTATGGTTGCAGCGGTCATAAAATTTAGCGCGTATTACGAAGGTGAGACAATAATTGTAAATTATATTTTATTGCTTAAGATTGCACTAATTGCGTTTTTATATTTTTTAATGATTAAAATTCCAAGCCATAAAAGCAAAAAAGCTCTTTGGATTTTGGGTACGATCGCCGTAATTATGTTTATCATATTCGGCGGACTTACGCCCATAGCAGTGCAGCTTAAAGCATACATCTTAAAGGATGTAAGCAAAGAAGAAATTTTCTACTTCTATGGCGTTAGAAATACGGTCAACGAGGTTGCCAATGCTAATTTCATAAAATTTGTGCTTGAATCTAGTGGGCATCTATTTATATTTATATGCGCGGTAGGAGGGCTGGCTCTATTGCTGATAAAATTCCCTTCGTTTATCTTAACACTGCCGATGATAGCGCTTGGAATTTTAGCACTTTTTGGTGGAACTCGCTTTACAATGTACGCTACACCGATGATAGCGCTCGGATTTGCTTATTTTATATATTTCACGCTGAATTACTTTGAAATACGCACTTGGCTTAGAAGTACTTTGTTAGCTATTTTAACTTGTTTAGCGATAATACCTAGCATAGATTTTATTTATAAATTCCGAGTTGCGCCTACGCTTACGAAAGACTCCATAATGCCTCTTGCAGAGCTAAAAAATAAAGCCAGCAGAGAAGATTACGTGCTATCGTGGTGGGATTACGGTTATTTAATCAGATATTACTCCGATGTAAAAGTAGTAGCTGATCCCGGAGGTAGACAGGCAGGAGAATACACTTTTATGAGTGCGTTTTCCTTTAATAAAGATGAGGTAAGCTCTGCTAATATGGCAAGGCTTAATGTCGAATATATACAAAAGTTGCAAGGTAAAAAATTTGATCCTAAACTGGAAGATAAATTTAAACTAAATCTATATCAAATTCAAAAAGACTATGGTGAAGCGGATATCAATAAATTCCTAAGTTCTTTAAGCGATAAGAATTTCAAGCTTCCACGGAAAACTAGGGATATATATTATTATTTTGTACCGCACATGATAGATATATTGCCTAATATCTTAAAATTTTCTACTGTAGATATAGAAACAGGTAAAGAGTCTTGGATGCCATTTATTCATGTGGGTTATGATATTAGAATGGGTAAAGATGGAGAGAGCATCATAATAAATGATGAATGCGCGCTGCCTAGCGTCGATCCTGAATACCTAATCTATGACGGTAAAAGAATGCCTATTAATTCATATTATCAAGTGGGCGAAGTAAACGGCAAACTCGTCAAATTATCTAAGCAGATAGATAAAAATTCTAATCTTTACGTGATATTTTTACCAGATTACCAAAGAATTTTAATCTTAGATAAAAAGGTCTTTGAGTCAGCTTTCATCCAACTTTTTGTGCTGGAAAACTATGATAAAGATCTGTTTGAGCCCGTTTATTTAAGTAATTATGCGCGGATTTACAAGTTATTAAGATAAATTTATATTCAGAGGAATATTGCGTAAATTCTTATTGCATTATGCTTTTAAAAAGCGTATGTTACTAAGCGATAAAATTTATAATGCAAGCTATATGTTGAGATTTAGAATTTATACTAGTTATAAATAAATTACGAAAATACTTCAAAATTTTATCAATAAAAATCGTAAATGTTATGTATTTACTTTAAATTTAGCCTAGGTTTCGAAGCGTGTCGCTATCATTAAGATGAAATTTCACCCAAAGGAGTAAAGATGAGAAATTTAGTTGCAAAAGCATTGTTGCTTAGCTCTTTAGCTGCAGTAAGCGCGATGGCGGAGGGGCTTTTCATAGGTGGCGAAGGCGGATACAATTTCAAAAACCAAGCCGCAGGTTTTGATGACGGACAGCCGCAAATCGGCGTTAAGGCCGGATATGACTTCGGCACGTTTAGAGCTTACGGCGGGTATTTTTACGGATTTAAGGGCGAGGATTCCAGCTCGAATGCCAATTCGAAAAGAAAGGTTAAATGGAGCACGCACGATTTCGTAGCCGGTGCGGATTTTACGCCGGAGCTTTTCGGTAGATTTAAGCTCGTCCTAGGCGCTTACGCTGGGCTTTCGGTGCTAGATACTGAAGTTAAAATAGACTATAGCAATGGCGGCTGGGTTAGAGCGGACGATACGCTGGGTGGCTTCATTTTGGGCGGCAAGATAGGTACCGCGTATGAGTTTGGCTCCAATAGCGAGATTGAAATGGGCTTTAAAGCAAGCAAGGCGTGGTACAAAGACGGCGATTATATCGAAGATAACGACGGTAAAAAATACGGCGTTTACGCAGGATATAATTATAAATTCTAAGAATTTTTATATTTGAGGCATTGCACTGCTTTCATAGAGCCTTGATGCTCGGTAGCTTTGCAGAGTGTCAGGTAAGGCTAGCTTCGTCGCAAGGCTTTACTAATGATTTTAGTAGAATCTTGCGATGAGGTTTAAATTATGATGAATTTAACGCCTTTAAATTCAATCCTAAAATTTTAACTTACGGAATTTCGTCGATAAAAATTCCATTTCAGATTTTATTGGCTAAATTCCACCCCTGCGCTTTTGGATAAAATTTCGTTCATTTTCGAGATTAGATTAAAATTTTAATGACGGCAAAAGAAATTTTAGATAAAATCAACACTTTCATACCAAAATTTTACTCAAAGGATAGAGATGAAGAGTTACGTTACGGGCTTTCCGCGCATCGGAGAGCAGCGCGAGTTAAAGAAGGCTTTGGAGAGCTATTGGGCGGGCAAGTGCGATTATGACGCGCTAGAGCGGGTTGCTACAGAACTGAAAGATCGTCACATCAAATATCAGCTGGATGCTTGGAGCGGCCTAATTAGCGTAAACGACTTTTCATACTACGATCTGATGCTCGATACCAGCGTGCTTTTCGGCGTAATCCCGCAGCGCTTTGCGGCTCTTTCGGCGCATGAGCAGTATTTTGCGATGGCGCGCGGCAGTAAAGACGCAGTCGCGATGGAGATGACGAAGTGGTTTAACACAAACTACCACTATATCGTGCCTGAGATCTCGGCGTATACGGAATTTAGCCTAAATCCTAGTAAAATTTTAAGCGAGTATAAGGCCGCGAAGAATAACGATTTTAAGGATTCCTGCGCGCTAAAGATAAATTTAATCGGACCTATCACCTATCTTGCGCTTAGCAAATCAAGCGACAAAAGCGATCCACTCGCGCATTTAGATGCCCTTGCCGCGAAATACGAGGAACTGCTAAAGCTTCTTAGCGAGCTTGATAGCGAGGTCGTAGTTCAGATCGACGAGCCGATTTTCGTGACGGATCGCGCAGCGGAGTTAGCGCCAAAGATTGAGCCTATTTATCAGCGCCTAAGCAAGGCTGCAAGTAACGTAAAAATTATCTTTATGACCTATTTTGAGCATGCGACTGAGGCCGTGCGCGAGATAGTAAAGACCGATGTTTGGGCGGTCGGGCTTGATTTCGTTTACACAAGCGAAGAGAATATCAAAAAAGAGCTTCAAGCTTTAAAAGACGCTAAGACCGTGCTTTTTGCGGGCGTGATCGACGGGCGCAATATCTGGAAGAGCGATATCGACAAAAAGCTCGCTCAGCTTGAAGCTATTGAAGCCTACGTGCCTAAGGAGCGCATCTACGTGGGCACCTCCTGCTCGCTTTTGCATGTGCCTTTCACGCTAAAATACGAGGACAAGCTAAGCGCTGAGATCAAATCCTGGCTAAGTTTTGCGGTCGAAAAACTAAGCGAAATTTCGATTTTAACCCATCTTTTCTTTGAAATTCCGATGTGCGAACACGGCATGAAAGCTTACGAAGAAAATCAAAAATCCGCTAAAACCCGCGCTAGCTCGCCTCTAATTCACGACGAGCGAGTGCAAAGCCGTGCCGCAAATTTAAATAAATTCGAGCGCACCGATCGCTACGAGGATCGCATCAAGGTGCAGAAAAAAGAGCTAGGCTATGGAATTTTACCTACCACTACGATCGGCTCCTTCCCGCAGACTGCCGAGCTTCGCCAAGTTCGCAACGCCTACAAAAAGGGCTTAATCAACCGCGAAGCCTACGAGCGTGACATCAAAGCCTACATCGATGACTGCGTTAAATTTCAAGATGAGATTGGTCTGGATGTGCTGGTTCACGGCGAGCCTGAGCGCAACGACATGGTCGAGTATTTTGGTGAGCAGATGAGTGGATACGCGTTTAGTGCCAACGGCTGGGTGCAGAGCTACGGCAGCCGCTGCGTGAAACCGCCGCTACTTTTCGGCGACGTTAGCCGCCCAAAACCGATGACCGTGGAGTGGATCAAATACGCTCAAAGCCGTACTAAAAAGATTATGAAGGGCATGCTAACGGGACCTGTTACGATGATGAACTGGAGCTTCGTGCGCGATGATAAGCCTCGCGAGCAGATCGTAAAACAGCTCGCACTTGCGATTTTCGATGAAATTTCGGATCTGCAAGACGCGGGTATCAAGATCGTTCAGGTGGACGAAGCTGCGTTTAAAGAGGGCTATCCGCTTAGATCCGAAAACATCCCTGCATACGAAAAATTTGCCGTTAGTGCTTTTAAGCTCGCTGTCAGCGCCGCAAGTGCTCACACGCAGATTCATACGCATATGTGCTATTCGGAGTTTAACGACATAATCAAAACGATAGAGGCGATGGATGCCGACGTCATCAGCATCGAGACCGCTCGCAGTGGTAACGAGCTGCTTCGAGTTTTCAAATCGGTCGGTTATAAACAAGAGGTCGGTCCGGGCGTTTACGACATCCACAGCCCGCGAATTCCTAGTGTGCAGGAGCTCGTAAACCAGATCCGCGCGCTGCTTGAGGTGCTCCCGAAAGAGCAGCTGTGGATCAACCCGGACTGCGGTCTAAAAACCCGCAAATGGGAGGAAGTTCGCCCTAGCCTAAAAAATATGGTCGAAGCAGTAAGAATTATCCGCACAGAAGCATAAATCTAGCACAAAAAAAGACTTTGCTGTCGGGCAAAATTCTACCCGACAGCCGTTTTGTAATAGAATTATGTGGAGCGTTTATTTCGAGCATGGACCGTTAAAATATCTGTGTGAAATTTACTTCGAACGAGCATGAAAAGACGGTGAGAGATTTCTACGCGTCTGCTTGGCAAGCATATTTGATAGCCGCTAAGTAATGCAGCAATATGAAATTTAGTGCAGGATTTACGGCTTTTTCAGTTGGGTGGGCGCGGGATTTTTTTAAAATGCGGCGTAAAATTTCATCTCGACTGCTAGCTTAGAATTTCATCGCAACTGCTCGTTTAATTGAAACGCGGAGCGTAAATTTTATCGCGATTGTCCTAAAGGCAGGTTGAGGCAAGCGATAAAATTTTAAAATTTTCGCAAATTAATTCTTGCGCGCACAAACCTCGCCAGCCGAATAAAAAATGCTGAAATTTGCAATTTTACGCGGCGTTTTATGAACTGTTCGCGCCGCTAAATTAGAATTTCAAAACGCGAGCCAAAGCTAGTATCGTTGCGCTAGAAATTTTAAATTGCAAATTAAAATTTACATTATCTCGTTAGAATGGCTAGATTGCGAAGCGAGGTCCAGCTCTGCTACGTTAAATTTTGGCTCAAACTAAACTCTATGTAGCGCATTAAATTTACGACTAATTTCGCCTGGCGAGCCTGAAGTTGCGTCGCGCTAAAACCAAGTCTAGAGCCAAAATTTTACTACGCGAAACTCATTGATTTTAACTTGTGTTTTGTTCGAAAGAGCGAGGCTAGCGTAAGGCGCGTTTGCGTTACCATAAAATTAAAAGAGTCTTTATGGAGGCGCAGATCTGCAATTTGCAGTAAAAATTTAAAGTCATGTTTTGGCTCATAAGGTACAGCTTTTAGATGGTTTCTATCACGCCTTAAAGTGAGATTTTGCTTAGTAATTTTGCGCGATAGATTTTAACGGGCGGAATTTTATCATCGCCGCAAAATTTTGGCTTTTAAAATTTTGCTTTGTAGAATTTCGGCCCTCATAGTTGCGATGAAGCGCAGCTCATTTTATTTCGTAGGATTTTAGCGGCATCGCGTCTAATTTATATGGCATGATTCCAAGGCGCTTATTTTGAAATCCTGCGGGTAGAACCTATGAGACTGCGTTTGCGAGGTTTTGTAAGAATTTGATGGCAAACCGCTCAGCGCGTTTAAAAATTTTATTCGTGCGTTGAGCCCTCATTTGCGTTCCAAATTTTGCCATTGTGGTGGAAATTTGCTCACGTGGCAAGGGTTTGCTGCAAGCTGTCCGTGAATCTAAGGATTTAGACGCTAAATTTATTAGCGCGTTTAGTGACGCAACGCCGCATCTGCGCATAAAATTTCGCGTTGCGAGCGATTAAAAAAGTTTTTGGCTTTTTTGCTTCGTATAAATTTCACGCCGCAAGCGTCTAAAAGCCCGCAAGAGCTTTAAAAATTTAAATTGGAAAGATTGAATGACATTTTTTTCGCCTGAGTTTGTCCTTGCTTTTTTAGCGTTTTTAATCGTTTATTGGACGCTCAAAAATCATATTTTCTTACTATCATACAATGCGGCACTTATGCGTATCCGCTTGGACAGTTGGCAGTATATCGGACATCTGCCGGTGTTTTCGTACGGGATACGGAGGATAAGAGTCCCGGCATAGGGCCCGTTGCCTTACCTCTTTCCGTACGATCAAGGCGCAACGGCGATCGAATTCAAATGAGTTCCGGAAAATTAAAAGAAATAAAAAAAATTTTGAATGAATGGCGTGTTGATTCACTTGCTCGCGAACTTTTGCCGATTATCATAGAGGATAGCTGTGTACCGAAACGTATACGCGCCTTATACGGCAGTCTGCTTGGATATAAGAACTGGTTTGTGGAGGAACAATAGAATGCTCAAGACTATAAAGCGGATCCTTTTAATAGAAACGCTGCTGGTATTTTTACTACCTGCAATGACAGTGTATTCGCAAACGGTAAACCGCGAACTGCAGCAAATGAATACCTCGTATGCGCTGCAATATTTGCAAAAGGCCGCCGCGCTCTATACCGATGCAAACTATGCGGAAGCTCTTGAATATGTCGAAAAAGGTATGACGTTTGACGATTCCTTTGCAGATTTCTTTTATTTAAAGGCTCAATGCCTTATTCAGTTGAACGGCGCCCGTGCACAAAGTCTCGATGCTGCGGAAACGGCTCTGACGTCGGGGCTACAGTTACGTATCTATAACCGCGACAATCTCGTTTTACTGCTTGCCCGCCTTTATACTGAAACGGAACGCTATAGTGAAGCGATTCGAGTGTTGGATTCACTTGCGTTTGATTCCGCCGACCGTGACTTTTACCGCGCTTCTGCGCTCTATGGGTTAGGGCGTGACGGGCAGGCGCGGGATGTAATCGAAACCGCGTTGACCCGCTGGAGTTTTGACGTTCGCTTCCCTCGGCTGTTCTTTTTACAGGAGCGGGATAAAGCGATGACCCGCGCAGGGAAAAAACTTGCCGACTCTCTTTTGCAGCAGCTCTATGTCTGGAGCGAACAAGAACCTGCGCTTGCGATATATGCAGCTCCCTTTGATCCTAACCCGCAGGAAAACAGCCGCCGTTTAAAAGTCTACCGTAATATGCACGCAGCGGACAGCCGAAACCTTGATGCACGGACGCAGCTTGCCGCGGTTTTAGCTGAACTACGGTACGGCGTTATCGATGAAAAAACCGCTGTCGAAGAATTTTTTGCCGTAGAGACCGTCGATCCGCTGCATGAGAAAAATACGACATCCATACCTGCCTTGTATTCCGACCAGCTGATTGAGCTGTGTAGACTTACCGGTACAAACTCAATGAGAAAAGAAATCG
>CALKQT010000011.1 GCA_937990735.1 uncultured Campylobacter sp.
ATTAAATGATAGAAATATCTTATCGGATTTTAAAGAAACAAAAGATTTAGAACATTTTTTCACAATAAATTATAAAGAGCAAGAGATACTTATAAAATCATCAATATTTTCTTCTTATATTATAAGAGAAATTTTTAACGAAAATGACATTGTAGACTTTTGTATCAAACTATCTAAAAATCTAGGAGAAAAATTTGGGGCATTGGATTACAAAAGAGAAAGTATTAGAAAAAATTTATTAAGATTTAATTTTATAGAGCAACTTCTAAAAAATAATAAAAGAAATATGCTTATACGGTATTTTGAGGAGCTTAAGAATAAAATAAACTATCATATAGATAATCCACAATATTGGCTACAGTATGCAATGGCTCATATATCAACCAAAGAATACGATAAGGCAAGTAGGTATCTTGAAAATGCATACGAAAAGGCAAGAAATAAAGATAGATACAACGAGAAAAAGATAGACAATCAAAAGGCTAGACTAAATCTCAAAATAGCCTCCGAGGGATCAATTACCAGTATAACTGAGGCTATTGTATTATTTAAAGAGGCCGATACCCTTTTGGCAAAGCAAGAAAATAGCACATATAAATTTAAAGTAGTATCTGATTATAAAGAGTTTTTTGATGCCAGAAAAAATGGCTTATCTGACAATAATGATATAAATTCTATAAAAATGGCGTGCAAAAATAAACTACGAGACCTAGAAAAAATAGAAAAAGATGATCAAGATAATTTTAAACAGGAGCAAATTTACAATATCTGCAAAAATAATTTAAGTTATATACTAAATAACATATAAATAAAGTGGTATTAAAATACCACTTTATTTATTTTAAATACTCCTGCAAGCTTCTTACTTCCAGCGCGCTACCGTCCTGTATGCTTTTTAGCGATTTAGCCGCCGCTAGAGCCGCCAACATCGTCGTGAAATACGGAATCTTAAATCGCATGATGTTTTGCCTGATTTTCTTGCCGTCTTCGCTGTTTGACTTGCTGTCGCTGGTGTTGATGACGAGCGCGATGTCGCCGTTTTTGAGCCTATCCTCGACGTTTGGGCGGCCTTCGCTGATCTTATAGACGAACTCGCTCTCTACGCCTGCACCCTCTAAAATTTTATACGTTCCGCCCGTGGCGATGATTTTAAAGCCGAGATTTATCAGCTCGCGCGCCAAATTTGCGGCGTATTTTTTGTCCGCGTCGGCAAGAGTTAAAAAGACTAGCCCGCTTGTCGGCAGCGAGTTGCTCGCGGCGATCTGGCTTTTGGCAAAGCTCTTGGCAAAGCCCCCAGATATACCCATGACTTCGCCCGTACTTTTCATCTCAGGCCCCAGGATTAAATCGGCGCCCGGTAGCTTGTTAAACGGAAAGACCGCTTCTTTGACGCAGACGTGATTTTTCACTCGAGGCTTGAGCATGCCGCGCTCCTCGTAAACCGCGCCGTAGTTATCGTAAAATTTAAGCGCCTCGCGCAAATCTCCCTGCCACATCACGCGCGTAGCGACCTTTGCCATCGGCACGCCCATGGCCTTACTCACAAACGGCACCGTGCGGCTAGCGTGCGGGTTTACCTCGATCATGAAAAGTTCGTTCTGCCCGGTCGCTTCGCTTCCCTCAGAAACATCGGCTTCGCCGTCGCTTTGCTTGTTTTCATAGATGGCAAACTGGATATTCATAAGCCCCACTACGCCTAAATTTAGCGCGATGTCGCGGATTTGATTTTCTACCTTTTCGATCATCTGCTCGGTCAAATTTAGCGGAGGCAGTATGCACGCGCTGTCGCCGCTGTGGATGTGCTGCATCACGGCGCCGATATAGACGTCCTTGCCGTCGCTGATCGCGTCTACGTCAAGCTCCACGGCATCTTGTAAAAATTTATCGATTAGTACGGGCGAGTGGTTGCTGACCTTGACCGCCTCGCTCATGTATAGGCGTAGCTCCTCGTCACGCGGTTGTATGCATGCGAAATTCTACGAAATTTTACGTTCGCCGCATCGTTATAAGAAATTTCAACATCCAGCTACGCAATAAAATTTCAAGCTGCCTCAAACGGGTATAAAATTTACCGCAATGATTTTATAAATTTAACGTGTGCGGATAGATTTTATGCAGACAAAATTTTACGTGGGCGAAATTTCGCGCCGCTATAAATATTTTAAAATTCCGCCGAAGTGCGCGGCTAAAGCGGCTAAATTTAAAGCGCTGCTTAAAATTTTTAGACCAGCGCCAGCTTCAGCACCTCTTCGATCCGCTCTACGGGCGTTATTTTCAGATCGTTTTTGACCTCGTCCGGAATCTCCGCCAGGTCGCGCTCATAGTTTTTGCGCGGGATCAGCACTTCGGCGATTTTGGCTTTGTGCGCGGCGATGAGCTTCTCTTTGAGTCCGCCGATCGGCAGCACCTTGCCGCTTAGCGTGATCTCGCCCGTCATCGCTAGATCGGCGCGTACCTCGCGCTCGCTTAAAATCGACGCGATCGCCGTGCTCATCGTGATGCCAGCGCTCGGTCCGTCCTTGGGCGTCGCGCCTTCGGGCACGTGGATGTGAAGGTCGAATTTATTATAAATTTGCTCCGAGCTTTCGGAATTCTCCTCCGTGCCTAAATTCCGCGCCGCCGAACTTTTAGATGCGCCGCCATTTGCGCGCAATGCGGAGTTTTTACCGCCGCGTGAGGCTTTTGCCGTACCCCTGTCCGCGTCTTGCCCAGCTTGTAGCTTGCCCTCGTCGATTAGCACCTTTACGACGCTAAAGGCGATCTGCGCGGATTCTTTCATCACGTCGCCGAGCTGGCCCGTGATCGTCATCGCGCCCTTGCCTTTGATCTTGACCGCTTCGATCTTTAGCACGTCGCCGCCTACCGCGGTCCACGCAAGCCCGTTTACGATGCCGATTTGATCGCACTTTTCGACCTCGTCGATCTCGAAAACCTTCTTATTTAGAAATTCGCTTAAATTTTTCGTCGTTACGACGATTTTTTTAAACTCTTTGTCTTTTAAAATTTTAACCGCGACCTTGCGGAAGATTGCAGCGATCTGGCGGCGCAAATTTCGCACGCCGCTTTCGCGCGTATACTCTTCGATGATCTCGGAAAGGGCGGCGGGGTTGATCGCTACGTCGGCGGATTTGAGCCCGTGGCGCTGCAGCTCCTGAGGGATCAGATAGTCTTTGGCGATCTGAAACTTCTCCTGCGGCGTGTATGAGCTAAGCTCGATAAATTCCATCCTATCGCGCAACGGCGCGGGTATGAGAGATACGTCGTTTGCCGTGGCGATAAAGATGATCTTGCTAAGATCGATGTTAAAATTTAGATAGTAATCCCTAAAGCTCGAGTTTTGCTCCGGGTCTAAAATTTCAAGCAGAACCGCCGTCGGATCGCCCTTGTATGAGCTTGAAATTTTATCGATCTCATCAAGCACGATGACGGGGTTCATCTGATTTGCCTCGATGAGACCTTGCACGATGCGGCCCGGCATCGCGCCGATATAGGTGCGGCGGTGCCCGCGTAGCTCGTTTACGTCCTCAAGCCCGCCCAAAGCGATGCGGATAAGTTTGCGCTTAAGCGCGGTAGCGATGGAGTTTGCAAGGCTCGTCTTGCCTACGCCGGGAGGGCCGTAGAAGCACAAGATCGCGCCGCCGTTTTTGCCGTCCTCTTTGCTCTTCTTGCCGCTTGTGCCGCGAAGCTCCAAAAGCTGCTTTAGCGCGAAATACTCCTCGATGCGCGCCTTGGGCTTTTGCAGGGAGTGGTGGTCTTTATTTAGCTGCGCGGTGACGCCGTCGATGGACATCTTATGCTTGGCGGTCTTTTCAAAAGGCACCTCCAAAACCCAGTCCAGATAGCTCTGCACAAGCCCCGCATCGGCGCTATCGGGGTGCAAGCGGGCAAATTTATCGATCTGCTTTTTGATCTCCTTGTAGGCATCCTCGCCCAAATAGGGCTTTTTGGCTTCCAGCTTTTTGCGGTACTCCTCGATCTCGACGTCGCGATCGGCATCGCCGCCGAGTTCTTTTTGGATCTGTTTGAGCTGCTCTTTTAAAAAATACTCTTTGTTCGTCTTGTCGATCTTGGAATGAACCTTGCTTTTGATCTCTTTTTCAAGCCTCTGCGCTTCGATCTCGTCGGAGATGTAGTTGATGAGGTTGAAAAGGCGCTTTTGCAAGTTGCTCTCGGTAAAAAATGAGTAGGCTACCTGCTTTTTTAAGCGCAGTGCGCTTAAAATCAGATCGCAGACGCGCGCTGCGTCGGTGCCGTCATCGATGGTTTTTAGCAGATCGTTCGGAAAAAAATGCGTGAGCGTGCTAAGCGTCTTGGTTTTTTCCTTTAGCACGCTTACAAGCGCGTCTAATTTTTGATCGTTGCCGCGTTCGTCGTGGATGATATCGACGGTAGCGACCAATGGATCTTGCGAAATTTCTTTTACGATTTTGCCTTTTAGCGCGCCTTGGAATAAAATTTTAACCCGACCGTCGGGAAGCGGCACGGTTCTCATCACGGAGCCCACGACGCCTGCGTTGTAGATACCGCCGAAGCTTCTATCGCCGCTAAATTCCGACTTTGAGCTTACGACCATTATCATAGATTCGTTTTTGGCTGCTAGATCGAGAGCCTTTTTGTTATGCTCGTCGCCGATGAAAAGGGGCGCTATCATAAAGGGATATAAAAATAGCTCGTCCTCGACGATGATAGGTAGATCACTAGGAAAGGTTGTGTTTTGCATCAGTTGCATCGCTCCTCCTACTCAAAAATCGCGCGGTACCAAGGCGAGCGCGGTTTGATGACGTCGGTGCCGTTTAGCGGGGACTCTTCGATGCGCTGCTCGTAAATTTTGGCAGAACTTTCGCGGTCGGTGCGCTGGTAAAGATCTTTGATGTCGATATTTAGCTGATGCTCGGCAAGTCTGAGCTTCGTTAGCATTGTCTCAAGTAGCGGACGATACTCGCTCTGCGGATATTCAGCTATAAATTTTCGAATTTCGTCGATGCTGTTTAGCATTAGCTTTTGGTTGCGATTTGGGCGGCTAAAGGAATCGAAATTTGCCCTAATTTTTAGAAATCTTGCGTATTCGATCTTTTGCGTCGTGCCGTAGAGACGGATATATTCGTCTAGGTATTTGTTTGCTTTCTCGTAGTTTTCATCCTCCACAAAAGCCCACGCCATAATGAGTGTCATCTCCTCAAGCAGCGGAGAGGCGATGTGTTCGCTAGAAAAGCTAGTGTAGTGCTTCTCGGCATCCTCCATGCCGGCGTTGTTTATATCTTCTAAAATTTTAGAATACCATGCCTCGGGGCTTAGATTAAAAAGCTCGCCGTCGCCTTTGCCACTGCAGCCGCCGATAAACGCGATAAATAGGAGAGCGGATAGAATTTTACTTAGATTTGTCATAAAAAATCCTTGGAATTTATTTAGCTCGTAATTTTATAGTCTTTGAGTAAATGCAAGCTTAAATTCCGCGTTCAAATTTAAAAATGGAATTTCTTTAAAATTTTTGTGCGTTCGGGCTTAAAAATCTTTGTAAACCAAAAAAATTTACGCGATAAATTCTAAATTTAAGTTTAACAATAGTATAATTAGCGCCGATAACGCAGAGTAAGTTTGCGTTTCCGTAATTTCAAAATTTTAAAGAAAGGATGTAAGATGAAAAAAGGTTTTACTCTAATTGAGCTGATCTTTACTATCGTGATTTTAGCGATTACGACGATGGCGATCCCTCGTATCGTCGCGCAGACGACCGAGCTAAATGCCCTTGCGATCAAAGAGGAGCTCGTATATAACGCTAAAGCTTTTATGTCTCGTATATCTAAAGCGCAGTGGGATAGCGCATACGCAGGAGATGCTACGTGCGGAGGAGATGCAAGCTGCATGAGGAGAATTTTAACGGTAAATCCGCCTGCTGATGGCGCCCCCGAGGTCAGACCAGGGATTTTAAATGAAGCTAGCAGGCGCGAGGTCAGTGCCCAAGCTCCAGCTACAAAAAGACAATTCGGTAGAAATGGAATTTCTTTTGGTGGCGGTCGTTATAACGATATCGACGATTTCGACCAGTTCACGACCGATATAACAGTCGGTAATTTAGTGGGCTCTAGCAGTAGAGGTGATTTTATCCTCAATACTAGGATTAATGTCGATGTAGATTATGTAGCAGAGCCTTTTAGCGCGGCGGAATATGCTTCCGGTACCGATATAAGTGGTGTTCTTAGCGATCAACCATCTAATGGCGCCGTTACCAATATTAAGATGGTTAGGGTTGCTGCTACGGATCTAAACGACGCCGTAGCTAAAGATGGTACTGCTAAATCAGTTGTTTTAAAAGCGTTTTTATCTAATATCGGCGTCGGCGTTCAGACAACCGTCACTAGACTACATAACTAATAGGAGCGCGAGATGAAAAGAGGCTTTACCCTTATAGAGCTTGTGTTTGTTATCGTAGTGCTGGGGATCATCTCGATGTTTGGCGCTGATCTATACACCAAGATCTATAAATCTTACGTGCATGTACGTGCGGTAAATCAGCTGGAAGCCAGAACGCAAAATGCGATGATGCTAATCACAAATCGCTTAGAGGATAGAATAAAAAGCTCTACCATAGGTAGAGATCTTGCCGTAAATGATTTTGTGCCGATTAGCGACCTTACTAATCCGAGATTTGATATATTAGAGTGGATCGGACAAAGCGTAGAGACGAGAAATATAAATCAGAGAACTCCAGGTTGGAGCGGCTTTATGTCAATGTCTCAACTCCGAGATAGCACATGGACGGCCGATGCGGATAATGCCGGATATATCGCAGATACTAGGGCTGCGTTTAATATGGTATCCTTGGGTAGCGATTTTCCGCGAGTAGCTAGGATAGTTCGGAATTTAAGGGCTACTGCTTACAATACTCCATCTAATAATACTCAGGTCGCCGTTATATTTAGAGCTGTTACTAATGATGCTTCGCCTACTAGCGTAGGCATAGGCTTCGGCTACGATAGGGCTGTTTGGGCAGACGGCAGAAACCGCGTGCTAATCGCAGTAGGTACTCCTAGTAATGCGGGTAGCGGTAGCATACAAGGTGAAACTATCGCTATCAATCAATATCCGTTCAATCCAAACAATGCTAACTCGCAGGAATTTTCTGAGCAGTATTATATAGCTCATAGTGCCTATGCGATCGTCCCCGCTAATGTCGTAACTTATACGAAAGACAATGCGGGCAATTTGAGTAAGAATTTTAATCTGCTCTTGAAATATAACTATCGTCCATGGAGCACTGTCGCAGGTGATGCGCACTCATATAACAATAATAATACTGGTAGCGCATTGCTTGCCGAGGATGTGAGCTTATTTAGGTTTAAGGATGATAATGGCGCCGTTGCGCTTAAGCTATGTATGAGAGACGACGGCAGAAATTTCGATCCCGCAGAGCTGGATCTAAACGTTTGTAAAGCACAGGTGGTGTACTAATGAAAACTATGCAAAAGGGCTTTGCTCTAGTAGCAGCCATATTTTTTATCATCATTGTAGCAACTACGGCGATTACGGCACTATCTATAGCATCCATGACGGCTCGCGATGTCAATAATATCCAAGGCAGAGAGCAGGCGCTACTGCTAGCGCAGAGCGCTACGGAGTTAGCCGTCCTTGCTATGCAAAAGCACCAGTATCTAACTACCGAGCTTAGGGCAGGAGGCGCTACGGCTGCGACCACTCCTACGTTAAATACGATTACTCTTGAGTATCCGTCAAATGATCCAGCTCAAAAGATGTTTGACATCACCGTAACATTCGGATATTTTGATAGACAGCTAGGTGCACCCGGTAATCATACCGTAGCTTATAGTAATTTTGGGCAAGGCTCGTCCGAAACACTTGCAAATGGTAGTGTAGGCAGAATTCTAAGCCATGCTGCGCTTGTAGACGTAGTAGTGAGATCTAACGTAGAAGTTATGGGCAGACCGCAGATTACGTATCACAGGCGTACTATTCAAAAACCATAATGTAAAGGAGAGACGATGAATTTAAATATCGTAGGTAAGCAGTTTGAGCTAACAGAAGCTATAAAAGAGTATGTTGAGAACGCATTTGAGACGCTAGAAAAATATAATCTCGACATCATCTCGGGGCGTTGTGTAATTTCTGCTGACGAGAAGCAAGGCAAAAAAGGTTTTGTAGTGGATTTTTCATTAAATTTAGCGCATCAAGACACTATCGTCGTGCGCCAAAAAGATAAGGATCTCTATGCCGCCGTCGATCTCATCGTCGAGCGCGCCTCAAAAGTGCTTCGCAGATACCACGATAAGGTAAATTCTCATAAAAATCGCGACGAGATGAAACAAAACGCCGTAGATAATGCGGTCGGTGCCAATAAGCTAAATTTAAACGATGAAGTTGATGAGATCGTCCCTACCGAGCTAGAGCTTTATAAACCGCTAGAGATTGATGAAGCACTAAATAAGCTAAAAGAAAGCACTGATCAGTTCTTGGTTTTCAATGATATGGATGCCAAAATGCGTGTGCTTTACAAGCGTAAAGACGGTAAATTCGGCTTATTTTAGAATTTTAGAATTTTTAAGGCGCGGAATTCTCGCGCCTTTACTTTAATTGTTTGAGAGTTGTTGTTTATTTGTTATTATATTATTTTTAATGTAGCCCAAGATAAATAAAATCGCATTTTATAAAATCTTTCTTTTAGGAAATCTTTAAAATTTATTTATATTTGTTCCATATCCATATAAAATTTAAGCAAAAAAAATGTAAAATAGTAGCTAAAAATTATGTTATTGACCGGAGGGTAGTATCATGAAAGTTAAGAGTTTTAGCTTTGCGCCTCTTTTGGCGCTGTTGTTTTGTTTCGTGGCGGGGGCCTTTGCGGGTAATAGACCCAATATTAAGATCAATCCCGCCGTTATAGATCCTTGGGAATACCCTGATAGTGGCGTGATCAATAGTAGTGATCCGCATTGGTATTGGTATTCAAGCGGTGAATGTGGAGATGGCGCCGGTCATAATCATTGTGGAACATGGAATTTTAGTGGTATTCGAGATTGGAAAAATCAAACCCCTGTAGTTAGATTTGGCGGTCCCGGTACCTATGTATTTGGAGACTATGCCGTAGCTGGAAATACAGTGCTTAGTTTTGATTGGGACGGAGTTACAAAAGAAGTGGATAAAAACTTTATAGCTGGCGCAAACGGTCATTATTTAAAAGAGGATCCAGATACTTCGGCGGGCGCCTTTTATCTAAATAGCTCCAAATCGACTCTAAAACTACCTAAGGGTATTACTAAAGATGATATCGTTTTTGCAGCTTTGTATTGGCAAGGTAACGTAAGAGAGGCAAGAGAGCTTATCAATGAGGGATGGGATAAATACGTAGGAAATGGCGACGGAGTTAAGTTTGCCAAATGGTATAAATGGGCTAAGCTTAGAATGAAAAGCTCAAAAAGTGCAACAAGTACTGCTCCTATAGATATCCCGAGGGATAGATGTAACGGCGTAGCCGGCTGGAATTATAGGGAGAATGCTAGCTATAGAAATCTTCCTAACCCTCGGAAGGTAGAGATGCGTTTGGAATACGGCTGCTTTGCAGATATTACGGATAAAGTGAAGGCAAACTTTGTTGATTACTCTGATAGTATAGATTTTACCGTAGGAAACATAGTAGCTAGCGATGGTAGGGATAATGCCGGTGCAGCCCTTATTAATGGTGAGTTAAAAAATATTAGACTTGGTATGTGGGGTGGCTGGGGTGTAATCATAGTATATGATAAGACCTTGGACTCTAGAAATAAGCTAATGGCAGATTTACAAAGCCCTGCTAATCCTGTAGGTGTAGCGAAACCGTTTACTTACGCAGAGGCTGCAAAATTTAAAAACGATTATTACAAGCCTAAAAACGTAACCGTATATGGTGATTTTATAGCTATTACACCTTGGGCAGGCGCAAATGAATCTATAAACGTAAAAGCCGAGTTAAAAGGCTTTTACACTCCTAGGAGCGGTCGCGTTAATGCTAAGCTTAGTTTTTTAGGTTTTGGTGGCGAGGCGAAACTTGGACCTGAAATGAGCGGCAATGATAAGACGAAGGAATTTTTTAGAGTAGAGAATAAAAAAGCGGGCGGTAAAATGGATACTTTATATACTCCTAATGCCGCTTGGTCTAATGGAATAAACGCATTGGCTCAAATCGGAAGCGAATGGTATTCTAATATATTCGGCGGTACCATTATGAGGCTAAGAAGCGAAAATGGTGGATATGCTGCGATACCGGAAATCCTAAGAGGTAAGCATTACGAGGGAACGGATCAGGCAGCCGCCGTGGATTTAGATGAATTTGATATAAGCGATAAAATGGGCTACGGGCAATCAAGTATAAAGTTGGAACTGGGTGGTACGTATAACTCAACAAACAACCAATCCGATCAAAACTTTATAAGTATGATAGCAATATCAGTAGATCTGTATGTTCCTCAACTATGCTATCAGTATGAGGTATATAATGCCGCTAACTGGGTAAAATTTTTTAGAACTAAAGATGAAGATCCGCAGAATGGCAAAGTTATCGGTAGCAGATATAGTAAGACTGAGATTGACGACAATAAGCCAGAGCAGATCAAAAATCCAGTAGTTGCGGGCGAGCATATCTACTATAGAATGAAATTCGAAAACAGACTAAATGGTGGTAATAGCGAGGATGCTGTAGGTGCAGTAGTGTCAATCGATTTTGCTCAGGCAGGCGCTGCCTATACCAAAGATAGTTCTACTATAAATAATGAACTAGCTATAAACGATCCTATCACTACCACTACAAATACCATACCTGCAGCGGCTGCAGAGAAGCTGGTCTATCTACGCGATGGTCAAAAGGGCGCATATAAGACGATGAAAGATGTCATAAATGGCGGCACTCCAAATGTTACGGATCCTATCTATAATGATAGGCAATTTACGACGCTAGATAATAATGTCTTAAAATTCTATATCGGCGAGGGTGCAGGAGAGATAAAAGCTGGCACGACTACTCCGGTGGGCGGTCTAATGAGACCAGGTAAAGCGGCGTATGGTGAGTTTAACGCTACCGTTAATACCGGTGCAAAAATTCTTCAAGCTCCTGCCGTGACATTAAGCTACAAGATGAGTCTAGATATCGGCGGCGGTCAGCGAGTCGTCCTAGATATGGATAGTGCCTCTGAACTTGAGCTATGCGATGCAACGAAAGTTTCTAAAAGTGTTGATATCCAGCCGCTAAGCGGTTTGCAAGTAGTAAATAAGAATTTTAGTAATAGCGACGACGATGATAGGCTATATACTCAAATCTCCGATAAGCCTTTCGATGCGAAACTCATCTTTAGACCAGATTACGAGAGCCAATATTGTAAGTCTTATGACGATAAAACCGGTAAATGTACAGATTATATCGGTGCGGCTGCGAATTCTCCTTACTTTAAAAAGGATCCTAATACAGGTAAGCTCGTATATATCGGTAGCAAAGATAGAAAGCTTGAGAAATTTGGCTTAGGAGGAAAATTATATTTGTCCGTCATCAGGGCAAAAAATGCCGCTACTACGTCAGACAAAGTCAGCGAGGATGATAAGAAAAATAGCGTAGTTTATGCATGCCGATCAGTAACTGATACCTTAAAAATTCCGTTTAAGCTAAATGGCGATTCCTATTCCGTAGATAAGGAATTAGATTTTAAAAACAAGAGCATTTTGACTCTAAATAATATAGAGATAGGTGATGCGTATCAAGGTCTTACGTTTATGCTTAGTTATCGTCCTGACGAGCAAGCTACCTCGAGATCCGATTTAGATAAGTATATAAAAGATAAGGACTTAAACAGCGAGGATCCTAAGGCTTACTATTTAGAGCTTAAAAAATGGGAGCTTAAGAAGCAATACGGGTATTGTGAAGCCAATGAAGAGTTTGATTGGTGCAATAAAAGTCTGACTGCGGAACAAAAGAAGGATATCTGGGATAATATTATACAAAAGAAGCTGGATGAGCTTAAAAACAGTATAGATGTTGCCAGCAATGAGTTTGGCATTAAAATGTCAAAAGATGGATCATTCCACATATGCGGTAGCGATAACTTCGTACTCCGCCCTGCGTATTTCAAAGTAGATACCGATGCGCTAACTAATTCTGGTAAGTATAGTAAGATCGTAGATACCACCGCTAGCGGCGATATAACTAAAAAAGGCGTTAGTACCGATGTTTATAATCCTACCGAACTTCGTGTGGGTGGCGACTATGAGCAGAACGCAGATATTTTAGCGCACGTAATATCAGCTAGAAGTTACAGCGATAACGGCGTACCTAACTATACTGCAAGAATCGGCGGCGACCTAGGTAATCAGCGCTATCATCTACGTAAAAGCTATGGTACGGATTCCGACGATACTCAAGATATATCGACTAAGATCCGTGGCATCCAGACTTACTTGCGCCCATTCATATCTAATGAATGTGTGGCTAATGTAGATACCCAGTCTTATTATGTCGATAGAAAAACAGCCACTACTACATTAAAACGCGGTGTAAAGCAAGACGGCTGCTACGGCGGTACTGCAGTAGAGTATTCCGGTGCTAAATACAATGCCGAGACAGGCAAATACGAGATCGATCCATCGGCTATCAAAAAGGGCTCTTTTGGTAAGAGTGATGATGTTTCGTGCGTATTAAATGGTACAAGCTCAAAATTCGACGCATCGTATAGAAGAGTATGGGATAAAAATGCCGTAAGCTTATGGGCGGATTTTAATGCTAGAGATATCGTAGAGACTGGAGGTGTAGCGAAATTCAGCGGCAAAGGCAATTCTCAAGGCGCATATTTGATGACTCAGTCTAGAAAAGCTTCTGTGGATAAAGATAAAGAAAATGCCGTTATTTATACTGAAGGATTAGGTGCAAATGCCGATAAAATTTTTAACTACTATAATGTCGGTGATGTACTCGTAAATATCTATGATAACTCATGGACGGATGCCTACTCCGATCAGACATACTCTAAAAAGTGGAAGAGCGCTAAATGTATTATCAATTCATCTAACAACACTCCGGACGCTAAAGGTATGGTGGGCTGCGACGTAGGTATGAGACTTGTCGCCAATAAAGATAAAGCGATAAACGATAATATTGTATTGCGCTACAAGCCGGATCGTATCAGAGTATCGCTCGTAAGCCTTGATAATGGTATAACAAGCGGCGTAGGTGATAATAATATCACCGGCGGAACATCCGCATATACATATTTTAATGATCCGTATATTGAGAATAATGTCGTAGTATATCCAGGTGAAGATCCCGCACAGAATTTGGCTGTAACGCGTCAGATAAGCCAGCTTGCCAAACTTAAAGTCAATGCCGTAGCGTATCTATCTGATAAGGTTTATAAGGATGTCATCGCTACGCTTTATGACGGATATAAGCAAGATGTTGGTGGCACTCCTCAAGCCGTGTGCGGATTTTCGAGCGATCTTGATTTTGCGCTAAATTTTGGATTTGATTGCGCTAACAATAGTGCCGACGGACGTTGCTCCACAGCTACCGCTAGCAGGACCGGCGGAGATACAAATTACGTGCCATATCCTAATAGACCTACCGTTGTTTACAATATCCCTGGTGGTACACAGTTTTTTGCTAAGAATTCTAACGAGTGCCTAGGCTCTACGGGATATGATAGCAGATGCTATACGTATAACGCAAGAACTCTAAGCTCAACTGTTACCGGAGGTTGGGAAGAAGCTGCTTCTGCTGCCGATACGGGTTACGGCTTGCCTATACCGCTTGGAATGGCGCTTAATTATTACTCCGATGCTTCATTAATAGGAGGACTTATTAATAGACCAAAAGGCGGCATAGGAATTAATTACGATTCTAAGTCAACTGATTTTAGAATTTTGGCGCAAGGATTTAGAGAGGGGCAGACCCCTGGTTCAACTGTGTATTTTAATTTCGCTAGGATGCATAAAACCCCTAGCACTCCAGTGCTCATCTACGCTAGTGACTTTGATATCAGAAATGGCACGGTTAGTGTCGCCGAAAATTTTTGGCCGTCAAAATTTGATAAATCATACAATGCTATCTCGGATACAACTTCGGAGCAATATAAGAAAGATGATATAAAGTTATCGCAAGAGAACTTTAATACTTTCATCACTAGAAAGGTTAGCGAGACCAAAGCTGCAAGCAAAGCTGCTTATATAGCCGCTGCTAATTCCAATAGTAAGACCTATGCAACAGGTAAAACCGTTATAGACTATAGTGACAACGTAGGCACTTACGCACTATTCGTCTATGGTACGTCATATGACAAGAGCCTGGGATCTAGAGTGTATCAAGCCACTACCAGAACCGGGGTAACCGTACCTATTTATACGCAGATCTATTGCGGTAGAACCGATAGGTGCGCGAATATGCCTGCTCCTAGCGCGGAACTTGCTTATGAAGCCCCTAGCTCGAATATATTTACCGTGCTAGCGGCTCAAGATCCTAGCCTAACTGATTTTACGAAGTTCGTAGTAAATACTAGGGCTACCCTAAATAATATAGGAGCAGAATTCGTAAGCGCTTATACTAGCTTTACACCTACTGGCGTAACTGTTCGCAGGGGTAATGTAGTAAGCGGCGGCAAGGAAGATATAGCTATCCAGGCTACTGTACCAGGTCAGGCTAGGATACGTATTGAAACTAACCCATGGCTTATCCATACGCCTGCTGAAAATCAGAGAACTATGTTTACCGTACCTCCTACTACTGGAGCTTACTCTAGCAGGTTCCCTGGTGTGCCGCAGTATTTTAATCCTCTTACTGTAAATGTAAGAGCTGTTAGACCTACAGTCTGGGGTGGAGAAGGTCAAGTCAAGTCCGGTACGGAAGACGACGTAGGATCATTCGCTGGCGGCAGCACATCGGATAATAGCACTAGCGATACTTCAACTAACAAGCTAGGTACGGGCGACATTCGCGATATTTACAATCAAAAGACCGATTGGTAGCGTTCGTGTTAAGTTCGCAATGCAAAGGCTAGCCTTCGGGCTAGCCTTTTTTTATGGGCGGATTTTCGGTTTTCTTGGCGATAGATCTTTCAAAATTCTGCTTTGCAAATTTTTGCCTAAAAATTCTATGAGATAGAATTTTTTGAAATTTTAAATTACGAAATTTCGCTGCGAAGCTTAGCGGTAAAATTTTTACTTACCGATATTTGTGCGTCGTAATGACATATAAGTTTACGCGCTAATTTCAATTGGTAGAATTCAAAGCAAAATCTCGTATGAGGGATCCCTCTTATTGCTTATTAAAATTCTCAGCCATTAGCATTGCAAGTTTCGCGCAGCGTGATCATGCAAAGCTTATTGTAAATTTTTATTGCGCGAGATTTTACATTTCAATACAGCCGCAAAATTCAATTAGTAAAATCTACACTAAGCGAGGTATAAAAGATCTCAGTCACATCCAGGACGCAGAATTCCATTAGTAAAATCTGCTCTCAACTCTTATCCTAAAATTCTATCGCGGCAAAACGCACCGCCGATAAAACTTAAAATTCTATTGCTCAAAGCCGTCCGTATTCCTCCTTACCCTTCAAAATTCCGTTTCGTAAAATTCCAATCCGCCTAGAGCCGCCTCATAAATTTCGCCTCATAAATTCTATTCGCCCATTTACCCGTTTTTAAATGAAATTTCGGCACAATGCGGCTTAAAATTTCATCAGGGAAAGCCACTTGAAAACAAAAAATATCAGAAATTTCAGCATCATCGCGCATATCGACCACGGCAAATCCACGCTCGCAGATCGCCTGATTAGCGAGTGCAACGCCGTCGAGGCGCGCCAGATGATCAGCCAGATCATGGATACGATGGATATCGAAAAGGAGCGCGGCATCACGATCAAGGCGCAGTCCGTGCGGCTCGAGTACGAGCTTGGCGGCGAGAAATACGTTTTAAATTTGATTGACACCCCGGGCCACGTGGATTTTAGCTATGAGGTCTCGCGCTCGCTGGCTAGCTGCGAGGGGGCGATCCTCGTCGTGGACGCGAGCCAGGGCGTGCAGGCGCAGACCATCGCAAACGTCTATATCGCGCTACAGCACAACCTCGAGATCATCCCCGTGCTTAACAAAATCGATCTGCCCGCCGCCGATCCGCAGCGCGTAAAAGATGAGATCGAGCACGTCATCGGGCTTGATTGCAGCAGCGCGATCGAGGTCAGCGCCAAAACGGGCGCGGGTATCAAGGAGCTCTTAGAGGCGATAATCACTCGCATCCCCGCGCCCAAAACGGACGACGCTGCGCCGCTTAAGGCGCTCATCTACGACAGCTGGTTTGATAACTACCTAGGCGCGCTCGCGCTTGCGAGGCTCTACGACGGCGTGCTGAAAAAGGGCGACGAGGTCTATATCATGGGTAGCGAGAACCGCCACGAGGTGCTCGATCTGATGTATCCCAACCCGCTCGCGCCCGCCAAAACCCGCGAACTTAGCAGCGGCGAAGTGGGCATCGTAGTAATGGGACTAAAAAATGTCGCCGACGTGCAGGTGGGCGATACGATCACGCTTTTTAAAAAACGTGCCGCCGCGCCCGTGGGCGGCTTTGAGAAGGCCAAGCCCTTCGTGTTTGCGGGCATCTATCCCGTGCAAACCGATAAATTTGAAGATCTGCGCGACGCTTTGGATAAGCTCAGCCTAAACGACAGCTCGCTTAGCTACGAGCCTGAAACGTCGCTCGCGCTAGGATTTGGCTTTCGCGTCGGGTTTTTGGGGCTACTGCATATGGAGGTTGTCAAAGAGCGGCTCGAGCGCGAGTTTGATCTCGATCTCATCGCCACGGCGCCGACCGTCACATACGCCGTGTATCTCACGGACGGCTCGTGCGTGCGGATACACAGCCCCAGCGAGCTTCCCGCGCCAAATTTTATCGAGCGCATCGAGGAGCCCTACGTCAGGGCGACCATCATCACCCCGAGCGAGTTTTTGGGCAATCTCATCAGCCTTTTAAATTTGCGCCGCGGCATCCAAACCAAGATGGATTACATCACGCCCGAGCGCGTCCTACTCGAATACGACGTGCCCACAAACGAGATCATAATGGACTTTTACGACAAGCTCAAGTCCTGCACCAAGGGATATGCGAGCTTTGATTACGAGCCGATCGATTATAGGCGCGGCGATCTAGTTAAGCTCGATATCCGCGTCGCGGGCGAAGCGGTCGATGCGCTCTCTATCATCGTGCCCGCCTCAAAGGCCGAATCCAAGGGGCGCGACCTCGTCAAAGCGATGAAGGAGATCGTGCCGCGGCAGCTTTTTGAAGTCGCGATCCAGGCAAGCATTGGCAACAAGATCATCGCGCGCGAAAACGTCCGTGCCATGGGCAAAAACGTGACCGCCAAATGCTACGGCGGCGACATCACGCGCAAGCGCAAACTGCTCGAGAAGCAAAAAGAGGGCAAGAAGCGCATGAAGGCGATCGGCAAGGTAAATTTGCCGAGCGAGGCGTTTTTGAGCGTGCTGAAGATCGATTAAATTTTATGCTTGAGCGGGTGATCTAAATTTCATCTTTTGCCGCGCGGCTGTAAAATTTGCTTTTAAATTTTGACGATCGCTCGGGCGGTTTAAATTTAGCGGCTCATCGTTCGGTATGAAATTTCGTCTTTAAATTTAACGATCTTAAGAGACGATTTAAATTTTATGACTGCGCGGCGTTTAAGTTCTATCGCTCGTGCCCAAGCTGATACATTCGCTGCTGTGCACCCGTTTTGTGCCGCTTTAAGCTCTATTGCTCACTGCTCGGTCGTAGAATTTTACCGCTCGTCGTTAGGCTAAAATTTCATCTTTCAAATTTAATATCCCGCGAGCGGTTTAAATTTTTACCGCTCGCCAACTATTGCAATCGGGTCCGTCGCTCAGCTGCAAAATTTTATCCGGGCGGCGCCCGCTATGAAATTTTATCTGCTGCGGCTTTATAAAATTTGATTAAATTTTACTGCGCGCCGCATGAAATTCCATAGCGCGAGTGTTTTATAGCAAAACGGCGCGCGCGGCGTATAATAGGGCGTGCTGATAAATCTCGCAAAAGCGCTAAATTTATCGGCATGGTAAAAGGAGAAAAATGAAATTTTTAGACCGCTTAGGCGCGGATAGGAGCCGCTTTGCCGATCTGTTTTCGGCATGTTTGGGCTGCGGCGCAAGTGCGCAAGAGGTGGCCTCGAAGCTGATCGTAAAGGGCAGGCGCTGGTCTGTGGATCTAAAGCGCGGCGAGATCAGTTTCGGCGATGATGCGCCGCGCGCCATCTAGTATATTGGCAGCGAAGCAAACGCCGGCCGCACATGGCTGTGGGGATACGAAAACATAAACCGCCTTGATGAGCGGCTGCTCACCCTTGCGCGAGATGTGCGCGATTTTGGCTTGCGGCACGGGCTAGAGGAGCTTAGCACGCCTAAGCTCGCACTAAGCGCGGAGATAAACGGCCACGCTCTAAGCGCGATCGCGTGCGGATTATCGCAGGAACCGGTATGTTACTACCGCTGTCCGCACGCAGGCGGAGCGGTGTTTGTAGCTTTTGCGGCTAGCGAGTGCGTGGTGCCAGATGGTACGATCAGAGGCGGTATGGGCGCAAGCAAGCTCATCTCTTTGGCGCGCGATTATATAGGCGCATTTCAGTTAAATCACGCCGTTTTTATTAAGGCGCTTTTACTTAGAAACGGCACGAAATTTAGCGAATCGGCGGGCAAGATCGTAGCGAATTTTAAAAACGATGCGCTCTTTTCGTTTGATAATTTGGGGCGGCTAAGCGAGGTAAAGTTTACCGTATAGAGCCGCAAATCTCGCGCCGTGCATTCGCGGCTTTGAAATTTACGCCGTGAAATTTTGCCCTGCAAATTTATATCGTAGAATTTTACGTCCTGAAATTTTGCTCGGTAGAATTTGCATCGCGGAATTCCGCCGCGTGAAATTCTGCCTTAAATTTTACGTCGTAAATTCCGCTACTCTATCCGCGCCCAAGCCTTTAAATTTTAAATCAAAATCAGCCGCCGTCGATGTCGAAGTCAAGGTGCTCTTTGAAATAGGCGCGCAGCCTGCGGCGGTCGTTGCGACCGGGCGTGATCGCAAACCACAGCACGCGGTCGTTCAGATCCTTGCCGCGGATCAGCACGGTGTCGCGCAGCAAGATGTCATGAAAGTCGCCGTTTAGTTTCCAAGATGAGAGCGCCTTGGCGAAGAAAAAGATCACGATGCCCGCCGCCAGCATCTCATATGCCATAGTTAGCTGCTCGCTCATGGCGATACCGACTAGCCATAGCACGATCATCGATCCGATCCCAAATTTAAAGAGTTGCTCGTTTTTTACGTAGCGGGAGTGCTTAAGCGCCGTGTAGCTCGTGCAGGTGCGTAAAAAGCCTGGAGTGAGCCTAACGTAGTCGATGTTAAATAGCAAAATTTCGCTCTTGCGCACGCCCGAGACGAAGGTAATCGCGTGGTCGTTAAATTTAAACAGCCCGCCACCATCGCGCCCTTGATACCAAGCTACGCCGGCAATCAAAAGCCCTAAAATCCCGCCTCCGCCGCGTCCGCATCCGTTGCCTAAAAAAATTTCATCTAAATCAAGTCCGGCCGACACGCCGTAAAAAAATATAAAGACCATCATCGCAATGACGAAGATCACGATGAAGGAGTTATCGTTTTTGACGCTAAATCCGCCTGCGCTCGTGGCTCGTGCGCCGCGGCTGCGAAGGGCGGCTTTGTAGTCTTTGGTGCTAAAAGTAGGCATCGGGCCTCCTTTATTTTAGGCTTTCAAAACAGCTTGCGCGCGCTTTTAAGCCCGTTTAAAACGGCGTAATTTTATAAAATTTCAGATCAAATTCGGATTAAATTTTAAATTTGAAAAGGCTTTGAAATTTAAGCGGGTTTCAAATTTAAAGGATTTGAAATTTGGCCGTCTAGCTGCGCTTAAATTTTTTGCGCTTTCGCTCAAATTTATAAAAAATTCGACGTGCGTAGGCGCCGAAAAATCGTAAATTTAGCCCGGGCTAAACCACGTTTTTATATAATTGCACAAAATTTTAAAGGATAGAAAATGAAAAAATTTTTTGCTTTGCTTTTTGCGGCGCTATTCTTTGTCGGTTGCGGACAGTCTCAGCCGAAAGTGCCGATCGCAAGCGCGTATAAATTCAAGGGCATTACCTACTACCACATCCAAAACCATAATCCGAAAAAATTTGTCTATCAATCGCCGGAAGCGGTCGAGAAAAAGTACAACGAGCAGCTTTTAGCGGCGCTAAAAGAGGCGAACCTGCTGGATCAAAACTCTATCGACGAGCTTAAAATTACAATAAAGCACCACAGGGGCTTTACGGGTGAAGCTACTCCGTTTCCTAGCGATAGAATCGGTGGTATAGAGTTTATTTATGAGGTTAAACTAGTAAGAAACGGCCAAATTTTAAGAAGCTACGTGCAAAATGACATCGAGCATTACGATCCGGGATTTTTCGGCAATATGAAAACCATAGCGTTGCAAAATACAGACGATAGCTATGAAAATGCCGCAATTACGGCTCTTGTCAAGCATTTGATGGAGATTATAAAGAAATTTTAGCGGCCAGCTTGGGCGCAACGCACGTGCCCGATGCCGCATTTGACTAAATTATAAATGATTTTGACGCCTTGCTGGCTTTTAAATCGCGGAATTTTAAAAAATCGCTGCGAGCTTGAGCGGTAAAATTTAAAGAAGCGGATCGCTTGAGGGCTATCGATATATCGATAGCCCGTCGCCAATGAAGCTGCGAGCGCTCGATAAGCACGGCATTTTGAGTCTTACAATACTCTAAAATATAAAGAATTTCGGCGCTAAATTTTAAATGCTCCGGCTGATCATTTTTGCCGGCGCGGACGGCGGATTTCGCGGCGAAATTTAAAAACGCGGTTTGCACGATTTAGAGGATGCGAGTTTTGTAGAAGCGCAGCTGCATGTACAGACGCGAATGTGCGGCAAATTATCATAAATTTAAAGCGTAGCAGCGCTGCGCGATCTCATCAAATATGCAGAAAATTTTACGGCAAATTTAAAACGCAGTTTTTCGGAATTTAGTGCGGCGGATTAAAATGCGGCTTGCAGCGGCTAATGCGGTAAATTTACTACGCGGTTGCAGTTAAATTTTTCCGCCGCGCGGAGTAAATACCGCGCAGAGTTAAATTTGCCGCATAGAAGCTAAATTTTGCGCCGCAGTTAAATCGACAATAGTTAAAATCGCAGCGAGCTCAACGCTGCAAATTTAGAGCTCACAAAGCGTAAGCGCTTGACTTGCGGCTGAGCCGCGATCTTTTATTATAAGATGCCTATTGTTCGCATTCCTGCGGCTGCCTAAAACAAACCGTACAACGCTTTAAATTTTAAAATTTATTTGAACAAGCTATTTACGCTCTCGTCGTGATATACGCGCCTTATGACCTCGCCGAAGAGCGGAGCGACGCTGATTACCTTGATGCGGTCGCTTTCCTGCTTTAGCGGGATCGTGTCGGTCACGACTAGGCCGTCCAGCGCGCCGCTTTCGATGCGCTCGTATGCCGGGCCGCTTAGCACGGCGTGCGTGCAAAACGCACTGACGCTTTTTGCGCCGCGCTGCTTAAACGCGCCCGCGGCCTTGACGATGGTGCCCGCGGTATCGATCATATCGTCGATTAGGATCACGTCCTTGTCCGCCACGTCGCCGATGATATTCATCACCTCGCTTTTGTTCGCCTCCTCGCGGCGCTTATCGACGATCACCAGATCGAGCGAGAGCTTTTTGGCGAAGCTTCTGGCACGCGCGACGCCGCCCACGTCGGGGCTAGCGATGATCGGATTTTTTAAATTTTTCTCTTTCAGGTAGTCCAAAAATATCAGCGAGCCGTAGAGGTTATCGACCGGCACGTCGAAAAAGCCCTGTATCTGCCCCGCGTGCAGATCCATCGTGACGACGCGGTCGATGCCTGCCGTCTGCATCATATTTGCCACGAGTTTCGCGCTGATCGGCACGCGCGGGGCCGCCTTGCGGTCTTGGCGAGCGTAGCCGAAGTAGGGCACGACCGCCGTGATCGAGTTCGCGCTGGAGCGTTTCAGCGCGTCGGTTAGGATCAGAAGCTCCATCAGATTGGAGTTTGCGGGCGCGCATGTGGGCTGGATGACGAAGACGTCCTTACCGCGCACGCTCTCGCCGATCTGGACGCTGATTTCGCCGTCGCTGAAGGTTTTGATCGCGCATTCGCTAAGCGGTAGCGAGAGGTATTTGGAGATTTTTTTGGCAAATTCGGGATTTGCGGTGCCGGAGAAAATTTTATATCCGCGCATTTTGATGACCTTTGGATTGAAATTTGCTCGAATTCTACACCAAAAGCGCTAAATTTTAGCTAATTCGCCCGCCGCGCTCGCGTAAAATTCATAAGCGGGCATTGCGGACCGCCGCACGCTTGCGAGATAAATTCTTTAAAATTTCAGGGTGGCTCGGCTTACAGCGGTCTTACTAGGGTGAAATTTGGCTTTGGATTGTAACCGATACGCGCGCGGGCCATCGGAGCCTGCGTTTTCTCGCTAGTAGCTGCGCGGATGCGGCTAAAGTCATATCGCGGAGGACAGTGTGCCGATGGGCGTGAAATTTTATATTTGCGATACAGACGCGCAAAATTTTATCTTTGGAATTATAGTGAGCGCCCGTTTAAATTTAGATTTGAGCTTGCGCGGGACAGACTGCGCGAATACTTTGTGGCGCGCTAAATTTAGGCTGCCGCGGCGCATAAATTTTAGATTTCTTGGGCGGTTAAATTTAAAATGCGCTTTGCTTTGGCGAAAATTTAAAGCTCGCTTTGAGGATCAAATTTAAAAGTTCGCTATCTAGATATTGATTGCGCGCCGCGAAATTTAAAATTTATCGTGCGAGCTCCATTCGCCGCGTAAATTTAGATACCGCCCCACTTAAATTTTAAAAATCATGCAGGCTTGCTTCGCCGCGTAAATTTCGATATCGTTTTTGCACGCTTAAAATTTAAAATCGCGCGGCGCGGCGTAAATTTATCCGCAGCGAGCGCTATTCCGTGATTTTGGTGGGCTCGCCGAATAGCCTATTCATCTCGGAAATCAAAATTTCCTTGCCGTCCTGCGCGTCGTTCGCGAGCTCGGCGAGACCTGCCTTGGCGGCGCGCACGCTCTTACTCGTGTCGCGAGGCTTTGCGGCGTAGTTTTGCGGATCGGTGGATCTTAACAGATCATCCTTCTCCCCGCCGTCATCTCCTGCAGAAATTTCGGAATTTTGCAGCTTGGAATTTGAAGCGGAATTTTGCGAATTGGAATTTGTCGCGGAATTTCGCTGCGCGGAATTTTGCGCCGTAGAATCCGCCACGGATTTTTTCAAATTTTGCCGCTCAGAATTTCTTGCTGCATCCGTTTGCAATTTTGCGGCTTGCGCCTCATCTGCGGTGGAATTTATTTGCGGTGCACAGCTCTGCTCGCTCTCTTGCGCGCCGGTTAAATTCCTATGATCTTGCTCGCCCTCTTGCGTAGATTCGGGATTGTCTTGCACGCTGCTAGAGATTGAGCTTTCAGTAAAATTTTGCGCCGTGGGATTTGCAGGGCTTTGCGAGGTCGAATTTGCAGGGCGCATAGTATTGGCGCCGGATTCGAAAGCCACGTCTTGCGTAAAATTCTTGCTTTGCGTAGCGGTTGCGCCGCGTGCGGAATTCCGATCGCGCTCGCTTTGGGCGGGATCATCGCCGTTTTGCGGCGCGCCTTGCTCGATTTTGATTTTTGCACCCTCGCCGAAAAGCGATTTTAGCACGCTATTGATCGCTCGTGAGCCCTTGCGTAGGTACTCTCTGTCCTGCCCCTGCGCGCGCGAGAGCAGATACAGCGTGCCGCGCTCGAACTTTAAAAATTCCACGCACTTGCTAAATTTCTCGCCCAGATCATAATCGCGGTCGTAAATTTTGGCTAAAAAATTCTCGTAAATTTCATTTTGAGCGCCCGTTTTGACGGAAGAGCTAGAATTTTGCGCCTGCGCCGTTGCGCCCGGTTTGATCTCACTGCTTGCGTCAGGGCTTTGTTTTGCCGCACCGGAGTTTAGCGCCGAGCTTGCGGGACGTTTTGCACTCGCAGTAAAGCTCGGCACGCCGCTTGTCGCGCTACCCTGCTCGCTCGGTGCAAAAACCGCGCCGTCCGGCTCGTTATTTGATGTAAAAGCCGCGCTTTGGTTGGAATTTGACCTAAAATTCGGCGCGTAGCTTTGCGCGTTTAAATTAGGCGCCGAAGCGGAAGCATAGCCCTCGCCTTGATCCAGCGATCTGCCGACCTCTATGAGCTCGTCGATCTCGCGCAGATTTACCGCCTCCATCATCATAAAAATCATCATAGAAATCGCGTAGGTATTGTCCGGGCTGATGGCGAGCATGCTCTTAGCGCCCGCTAAAATGCGGAAAAACCGCTCATACATCAGCAGGCTAAATTTCGCGTCTCGGCGCAGGAATTTATCCTTTAAATTTGCGATCATCTCGTCGATTATCGTCTCGGCATTGTAGTTTTCGACCTCTTTGATGATCTCGATCGCGCCGGCGCGGTCCTGGCGTAGCACGACGTCTAAAATTTCGCCGATTTTAGTGGGATCGAGCAAGCCCAGCATATCGGCGATCGCGCGCTGCGTGATTCCTTCGCGGCTAAAGATAATCGCCTGATCGAGGAGCGTGAGCGTGTCTCGTAGCGAGCCCGAGCCGCTGCGCGCCAAAATTTCAAGCGCGCCCTCTTCGTAAGCGATGTTTTCGGTTTTTAAAATTTGCGCAAGGTGCGCTACGACGGCGCTTTTAGCGATCGGCTTAAAGCGAAAGTGCTGCGTGCGCGATAGCACCGTGACGGGAAGCTTGAGCGGATCGGTAGTCGCAAGGATAAATTTTACGTAGCTAGGCGGCTCCTCGAGTGTCTTTAAAAGCGCATTGGAGGCCTCTTTGGTGAGCATATGCACCTCGTCGATGATGAAAATTTTAAAGCGCGCGCTTGCGGGATGATACTTCGTTTGCTCGATTAGCTCGCGGATATCGTCGATCTTGCGATGGCTGGCGGCGTCCATCTCGATGATGTCGATGTGGCGCCCCTCGTTTGCCATTACGCAGTTATCGCAGATCTCGCACGGCTTGCCGGTAGGGCCTTTATCGCATAAAAGCGCTTTGGCAAAAATCCTAGCCGTCGAGGTTTTACCGCTGCCGCGAAGTCCGCTGAAAAGATATGCGTGGCTCAGCCTGCCCGAATCCAGCGCATGCGCAAGGCTTTTGGCGACGGCGTCTTGACCGATGAGCTGCTCGAAGCTTTTGGGTCTATATTTTAAAGCGAGTGCTTGCAAAATTTCTCCTTTGATCTTACAATGATACAAAAAAATCTATAAATTTTAAATTTAGTGCTACAATGCGCCCGAATTTCAGAAAAAAGGATCGAAATGAAAAAATTTTTACTCGGCGTCTTTGCGCTATTTTTCGTCGCCTGCTCGCAAACCAGCAGCGTCATCAGCCTAAATCCGTATCTTTCTAAGGCCGATCAGACCGTAAGCGGCAAGTCAGTAAATATCAACGCGATCAACGATCAGCGCGAAAATCAGATGGTAATCGCCGTTATAAACGACAACGACGGCAAACTCGTCGATGAAGTGCTTTTAAAAAACAATCTCTCAGCGTGGTTCGATAAGGCTTTGCGCGCGGAGCTTGAGGCTCGCGGCGTAAGGATCGATCCGGCAAGCCCGAATATCGTAACCGTAAATATCAGAAGTATCTCGGCAGCGATCAACGGCTACTCGAAGGAAAATATGAGCGCAAGGGGCGAGGTCGCGATTTCTATCGTGCAGGACAACAAAACTACGACCAAGCGCGTTTCGCAGGATCAGAGCCAATTTACCGCGCTTCGCACGGCTAGATCGCTTAATCCTTTTGTGCAAAGCTTGCTTGGCGACATCGTCAAAAAATCCGCCGATCAAATCATCTTGACGCTTTAGATGCGCTGCGTAAATTGCGGCGCGTTTAGCCTGCGTACGATCTGCGCCGCTTGCGCCGCAAATTTAGCCGAATGCCGCCTAAGTATGCGGCAGGTGGAGGGCTTTAGCGTATTTTACTACTATGGCTACTCCGAAATTCGAGAGCTTATACTTTCTAAACATCACGAATACGGCGCTGCGGTGCTTGCGCGCATAGCTTCTTTAAGCCTAGCGAAATTCCCGCTTCATCTGCAGCGCGAAATTTCTGTAAATCCGCAAAATTACGAAACGTTTAAAACGGACGGAATTTTTAAATTTAACGCCGTGCCGCTAGATGATGACGCACGCAGCGGCTATTCGCACACGGCGATCTTAGCTCGCGCGCTAAAAAGCGAGCTAATTGAGCCAAAATTTCACTGCCTGCGCGCGCAAAACCGCGTCAAATACACCGGGCAGAGTTTGGAATTTCGCCTAAAACACAAGCGAAATTTTAAAATTTTAACCCCGCCGCAATTCCCCGTGATCCTGGTAGACGACATCATCACCTCGGGCCTTAGCATGCTGCAAGCGCGCGAGAGCTTGATCGATGGCGGCTTTATGCCCGTGTGCGGCTTGGTTTTAGCTAATGCAAAAGAATAATTCGCTATAATCGCGCTTTAAAATTTAAAAGGATATTTATGCAATCAAATATGTTTGAAAATCAGGAGATTATCGATATCGACGTTGAAGAATCGATCAAGACGAGCTATCTTGATTACTCGATGAGCGTTATCATCGGTCGCGCGCTACCCGACGCCAGAGACGGCCTAAAGCCGGTGCATAGGCGAATTTTATACGCGATGAACGATCTTGGCGTGGGTTCTCGCCAGCCATACAAAAAATCCGCCCGTATCGTAGGCGACGTCATCGGTAAATACCATCCGCACGGCGATACCGCCGTTTACGATGCGCTCGTGCGAATGGCACAGAGCTTTTCGATGAGAATTCCTTCCGTGGACGGTCAAGGCAACTTCGGTTCGATCGACGGCGACGGAGCGGCGGCGATGAGGTACACCGAAGCGCGTATGACGCCGCTAGCCGAGGAGCTTTTAAAAGATCTGGATAAAGAGACGGTCGATTTCGTGCCGAACTACGACGAGAGCTTAAATGAGCCCGACGTATTGCCTGCGCGCGTGCCGAATTTGCTGCTTAACGGCTCAAGCGGAATCGCCGTTGGAATGGCGACGAATATCCCGCCGCACAGCCTAGATGAGCTTGTGGGCGGTCTTTTGATACTGCTTGAGAATAAAAACGCAAGCCTAGAGGAGATCATGGGCGAGATCAAGGGCCCCGATTTTCCGACCGGCGGCATAATTTACGGCAAAAAAGGGATCATCGAGGCGTATAAAACGGGCAGAGGGCGCGTTAAAATTCGTGCTAAAACCCATATCGAAAAAAAAGCTAGTAAAGACGTCATCGTAATCGATGAGCTGCCGTATCAGACCAATAAAGCGCGCTTGATCGAACAGATCGCAGATCTCGTAAAGGAAAAGCAGATCGAAGGAATCTCCGAGGTGCGCGACGAGAGCGATCGCGACGGAATTCGCGTAGTAATCGAGCTTAAACGCGACGCGATGAGCGAGATCGTACTGAATAATCTATTTAAGCAAACTACAATGGAGGCGACCTTCGGCGTGATAATGCTCGCAATCGACGGCAAGGAGCCGAAGATTTTCACGCTGATAGAGCTTTTGAAGCTGTTTTTGAACCACAGAAAAACCGTCATCATCCGCCGCACGATTTTTGAGCTTCAAAAAGCACGCGCTAGAGCGCACATCTTAGAGGGCTTAAAGATCGCGCTAGATAATATCGACGAAGTGATCGACGTAATTAGAAACTCTGCCGACACCAATGTCGCGCGCGAAAATTTAATGAGCAGATTCGGCCTTAGCGAGGCGCAATCGGGCGCGATTTTAGATATGAGGCTAAGCCGCTTAACGGGACTTGAGCGCGAAAAGATCGAGGAGGAGCTAAAAGAAATTTTAGCCGAGATAAAGCGGCTTGACGCGATCCTAAAGAGCGAGGAGCTGATTGAGGGGATCATCAAAGATGAGCTTTTGGAGATCAAGGATAAATTTAAATGCCCGCGCATCACCGAAATCGTCGATGACTACGAGGATATCGACATCGAAGATCTTATCGCGAATGAAAATATGGTCGTTACGATCACTCACCGCGGCTATATCAAGCGCGTGCCTAGCAAGACTTACGAGAAGCAAAAGCGCGGCGGCAAGGGACGCGTGGCGGTCACGACATACGACGATGACTTCATCGAGAGCTTTTTTACGTCCAACACCCACGACACGCTTATGTTTATCACCGACCGCGGGCAGCTTTACTGGCTCAAGGTCTATAAAATCCCGGAGGGCTCGCGCACCGCAAAGGGCAAGGCGGTAGTAAATTTAATCCAGCTCGGCGCGGACGAAAAGATCATGGCGATCATCCCTACGACCGATTTTGATCCGAGCAAGTCGCTCGTATTTTTCACTCGAAACGGCATCGTAAAACGCACGAATTTAAGCGAGTTTAAAAATATCCGCTCGCTCGGCATCCGCGCTATCAGCCTAGATGAGGACGATACGCTAGTAACCGCTCTCATCGCTCCAAACAGCGCCGAGGAGATGCAAAACTACAAAGGAGGCGCCTTAAGCGGCGACGATCTGGACGGCGGCGAGGCTGAGGAAATTCTAGAGCAGACCGAGCAGGATATTTTAGAGGGAAGCGCGGATGAAATTTCGCAAGACGAGGGCGCACAAGAGGGCGAGCCGCAAAGCGCCAACGAAAATATGCTTTTCATCGCTACGAAAAAGGGAATGTGTCTTAAATTTAATCTAAATAAAATTCGCCAGATGGGGCGCATCGCTCGCGGCGTAAAGGGTATTAAATTTAAAGAAAAAGGCGATGAGGTCATCGGTGCCGCATTTATTCTAAGCGATATGCAAGAAATTTTAAGCGTGAGCCAAAAGGGTATCGGCAAGCGCACCACCGCGAGCGAGTATCGCCTCACAAACCGCGGCGGCAAGGGCGTCATCTGCATGAAACTCACCAACCGCACGGGCGAGCTCATCGGCGTCGTGATGGTCGATGAGGAGATGGATCTCATGGCGCTAACCACCAGCGGCAAGATGATCCGCGTCGATATGCAAAGTATCCGCAAAGCGGGTCGCAACACCAGCGGCGTCATCGTAGTAAATGTCGAGGGTGACGACGTCGTGAGTATCGCGACCTGCCCGAAAGCCGAGGAGGGCGACGAGGGAGAAGCGGATGAGCTTGCGCAGGATGAAAATTTATTAAATTCAAATTTGGATAGCAAAGATTCGCAGAGCGACGGCTCTAGCGATGAAATTTTAAAAGGAGGAGAGGATGAGTAGTTATAATATCGCCATCGTAGGCGCTACCGGCGCCGTAGGCGAGGAGATTTTGCGCGTCTTAGACGAGATGAACTTCCCTGTAAAGGACATACTGCCGCTTGCAAGCGCAAAGAGCGCGGGCGAGAAGGTGGAATTTCGCGGCAAAGAATACGTCGTGAGGGAGCTTACCGACATCACCTTCGACGAAAACGAGATCGACATAGCGTTTTTTAGCGCGGGCGGCTCCATTTCGGCGCATTACGTGCCTTTTGCTGCGGCAAGCGGCGCGGTGGTGATCGACAACACGAGCCATTTTCGCATGCAAGAAAACGTCCCGCTCGTCGTGCCCGAATGCAACCCGCAGGATATAAAGCTATGGGAAGAGACAGGCATCATCGCTAATCCGAACTGCTCGACCATCCAGATGGTTCAAATTCTTAAGCCGCTTGATGACGCGTTTGATATCGAGCGCGTGGACGTAAGCACCTACCAGGCGACAAGTGGCGCAGGTAAAGAGGGTATGAGCGAGCTTGTAGAGCAGTTGCAGCAGTTTTTCGCTTTTAAGCTTGATGAGTGCGAGCCGAAGGTTTTCCCGCATCAGATCGCGATGAATGTCATTCCGCACATCGACGTATTTTTGGACAACGACTACACCAAAGAAGAGATGAAGATGGTGAACGAAACGCAGAAAATTTTGCATAAAAACTTCGCCGTTTCGGCTACCTGCGTGCGCGTGCCGGTGCTGCGCAGCCACAGCGAGGCGATCACGATAAAATTTAAAAAGGATTTCGAGATTAGCCGCGTGCGCGAAATTTTAAAAAACGCGCCTAGCATCGTGCTTGCAGACGATCCGAGCAAAAACGAATACCCGATGCCGCTTCTTTCGAGCGATACGAACGAAACCTACGTCGGTAGGCTCCGTAGGGACAATTTCGACGATAAAATTCTGCATCTTTGGTGCAGCGCCGATCAAATCCGCGTCGGAGCGGCTACAAACGCCGTGCGCATCGCGCTTCGCTGGATCGATATGCAGCAAGACAAGTAGGATAAATTTAGCAAGGCTGCCGCTTTGCGCGCGGATGCGGTCGCGTGCGTGATTTCGGCGCCAAGGCCGGGCGAATAAATTTGCAAATCAGTCTAGTTAAAATTTAACGCCGCGAGTTGAAATTTTGCGCCTTTAATCTGGCGCAAAATTTTAAAGACTCAAACGGGCGCGATCAAATGGGGTAAATTTACGCGATTGCAAACGAGCGTAAATTTAAACGGACACTTCGGCATGGAGCGGCTTTTAAATTTATACGTTCGTTTGCGGAGCGGCTACCCGAATTAAAATTTAAGGAAGAAATGAAAGCTATATTTGAGAAATTTTTACTTTGCAGCAAATTTTTAACCCTCCTGCCAGTGCTTTTTTGCATCGCGGCAGGCGCGGCGATATTTGTGGTGGCAAGCTACGAAATCGGCTCGGCGCTCTATAAAATCGTAGAATTTTTTCTAGCTCCGCAGAGCGAGCGAGCGTTTTACGTCGATATTTTAAGCGAGATAATAACGGCGATCGATCTATATCTGGTCGCTATAGTGCTGCTAATCTTCGTATTTGGAATTTATGAGCTCTTTATCGACGAGTTTGTGGATCTGAATTTGCAAGTTTTAAAGATCGCCTCGCTAGATGAGCTGAAGCACAAACTCGGCAGCGTCATTATAATGGTGCTCGTAGTGGATTTTTTCAAGCGAATTTTGCACACCGATTTTACTACCCCTTTGGATATGCTTTTGCTCGCAGGAGCTATCTTTGCGGTTTGTTTAGCTTTGTATATTTTGAGTAAATTTAAAGGATAAAAATGGTTTTCATCGACGCATGCTTTGGCAAAGAGACCCCATACACGCCCATTTGGATGATGCGCCAGGCGGGGCGCTACCTGCCGCAATACATGGCGGTGCGCGAGAGGGCGGGCGATTTTTTGAGCCTGTGCCGCGACTACCGCGCCGCTAGCGAGGTGACGATCCAGCCCGTGGAGATTTTGGGCGTCGATGCGGCGATACTTTTTAGCGATATTTTGGTCGTGCCGATGCAGATGGGTATGGATCTGCGCTTCGAAGCGGGCGAAGGACCGCGCTTTAGCAATCCGATCCGCTCCCGGGGCGATCTGGCGCGCCTTGATCCGCAAAAGGCCGCGGCGGAGCTCGGATACGTTTATGATACGATCTCGCTTACACGCTCTCGCCTTGCCGCGGACAAAGCGCTTATCGGCTTTTGCGGCGCGCCGTGGACGATCGCTACCTATATGATCGAGGGCGGCAGCAGCAAAAATTACACCGTTTGCAAAAGGATGCTCTACGAAAATCCGCAGCTTTTGCATGAAATTTTGCGCCTCGTTACAGAGGCGACGAAGCTTTATCTGGCGCGCCAGATCGACTCTGGCGTCGATGCGGTGCAGATCTTCGATAGCTGGGCGGGCGCGCTGGAGCCGAGCGCGTACGAGGAGTTCGGCTGGCAATACATCTTGGAAATCACGGAATTTTTAAAGGTGAAATTCCCGCATATCCCGCTGATCGTCTTTGCCAAGGGCACGGGCGCGCAGATGTCGCGGCTGAGCAGTATCGCAGCGCAGCGAGGCGCAGCGAGCTTTGACGTATGGGGCGTGGATTGGAGCACTCCTATGGGGCTTGCGCGCGAGCAGCTCGGGGGTAAATTTGCGCTTCAGGGCAACCTGGAGCCGATGCGGCTATACGACCGCGGCGCGATAGAATCGGGCGTGCGCGAGATCTTAGCGGCGATGAAGGGTGCTGCGCATATCTTTAATCTAGGCCATGGAATTTTGCCCGACGTAAGCGTGCAAAACGCCAAATATCTAGTGGATCTGGTGCACGAGCTAAGCGCGCGCTAAAACCTTATTTTGCGAGAGCTCGCTTGCAGCGCGCCGCTGTGAAATTTCATAGAGTTGTAGTTTAAATTCTGCTCGCTTGTGTCGCTTGTTTTGCTTCCGCACGATCTTTTCCGCTACCCATAAATTTTAAATTTTGCGCCGCTTTCACGCCGTCAAAACAGCGCGCAGAACGCAAAGCTTTAAATTTTAAAATTCTGCGCCGTTTTGCGCGGCGGTATCGCTAAATTTTAAAATTTAGCGCAATTTGAAATTTTATGCCGCTTTTACGCCGAGCGAGACTTAAAATTTTACGCGCTATGTATGCGGCGGCGTAAAATACCGCGAGCTTGCGAGTTTAAATTTAGCCCGCGCTTTAAATTTATAGCTCTCACGTCCTAAATTTAAGGATAAATTTAAAGCTCTAAGCTTAAAATTCCGTCCCTGCG
>CALKQT010000012.1 GCA_937990735.1 uncultured Campylobacter sp.
GTATTTATGCGCGGCTGCCTAAACGGATATGAGTGCCCTATTGGCTCGTAATTCGTATCCCACATCAGCCCGTCGTAAGCTCTACAAAGCGCGCTGGTTCTAGTATCTAGCGTCGCTTGATATTTGTAGGCTTTGATGACGTCTGCGTTTGCTTCAAATAATTTTTGCCTTACCGCGGATACTATAGCGCCTGCTGCTGTTACGGCAATGCTGGCGGCATCGCGCTTGCTCTTACTTAGCGCTCTTGCTACTCGCGCGGCTAGCAGCTCGTTTGTTTCGCCCAAGCTTACACCGATCTTTATCTCTCGCTCCAGCCTAGCCTTTTGGTCGATATTTAGCCCTCTATTCCAAGCGTTTACGGTCGCACCCTCAAGAAGCGTAGTGCCTATTAGACTATCTACCGCACTTTGCGGCAAGACGCGCGAAAACAGCACAAAGCCCGCCAGTTTGTTATATTTGCGTAAATGTTTTAGCTCATCTTGCGCGATAGCCCTAAACTCATCGCCGAAATCGGGAATAGATAGTGCGGCTTTTAAATCCTCAATCGTCTTAGCCAAATTTCGAGTGATATTTTTCTTTCTTAAAATTTGAGTTTGCAGATCGGCGATCATCTCGTCATAAAATTTAGCCACTTTTCTATTTAGCCCGTTTTTTATCCGCTCGTGCAAAAGGCAGCGCGCTACTTCAAGCTCGGCGATTAGATCGTTAAAGCTCTTCATCGGCAGGGCTTAGCGTGGGCTTGGCACTATCTATCTGCGCTTGATATTCCTCATAGCTTCGGATATTTTCAGGCATCAACTCGCCCTTTAATAGCACGTCGTATAGCACTTCATTAGGAATTAGCGCGCCTTGAATACCGGCAATGATCTGCGCGATAATTTGCGGGTCGACCACGGTTAAATTGTAGTCGGTGTTAATCTCGTAGATCAAATTTTCGCCCGCGATGTTTTCAAAAAATGCAATGTCTTTTAGAAATGAGGCTATCCCCTCGCTGATTGTGGTGGCGACATTTGTAAGCACGGCGTTTTCGCCGCTCTTTCTCATTTGTAGGGTTTCGGTAGCCTCAGCGGTCTTTTTCTCATCTAGCAGTAGGCGCGCGCCTAAAATCGACATCCTTTTTTCTTTGACTGCGATACGATTTTCAAGCGTAGACAGCCCCGCGCCGCTAAATTCCAAAAAGCCCACTTTTGCTTCGGGGCTACTTATCGCCCACACGACCGTCGAGCCTATTTTGAGCTTGCTATCATCCCCTTGATAGCCCGTGACGTATGGCGTGGGTAGCGCCGTAAAATGCGTGCCGTGCTCCAAATCGACCTCGCTTCTAAAATGGCTAATGTTGATCCTTGCCAAATCAAGCAAAGGCGGCTTGTCGATGTCCGTTTTCAAATCGTTCACATTAAAAAACGTAAAAGGGATGTAAGGCAACCGTTTCCCGTTCGCGCTTGGGTAAATTTCGCTCCCCGGCTCGGCTGTTCCGTTTGTCTCCTCAAAAACGCGCTGCCTATAATAGCCGTCTTTCAGATCAAGCACGCGGTAGCGGGTCTTCGCCAAATATACGAATTCGTCCGCCGTAGGTTCCTCGTAGCTTTCCATTAGCACGACCAAAGACGTGACGTTGGAACCGTTTATTTTGGTGGTTTTCCAGTTGATGATGTTCTCGGCCTT
>CALKQT010000013.1 GCA_937990735.1 uncultured Campylobacter sp.
ATTTTGCAGGTGCGTGTATCGCGCGCGCTAATCGCGTAGTCGCGAAAGCCATACCGCCCGCAAAGCAGTCCTCACACAAGAAAAAGCTCTCGCGTAAAGCGGCAGCCAAGCAGATGAGCGCAACAAAACAAGCCGGCATAGCAAAGCAAGTACAAAAAGCGGGGTTAGCGAAGCAGATTCCACTACCCACTGCGAAGGCGCGTGCGGTGATGCTTGCGGCAGTTGCTGGCGGCTTATTTTTTCTCGCGTTTTTCAAATATTACGGCTACGTCAGGGAGTTTTTCAATGCCGCGCTTGCCGCGCTGCACCTAGGTGCCGTCGATAGCGTGGCGTTTCCGCTTGGAATTTCATATTATGTTTTCATGTCGATCACCTATTTCGTCTCGGTTTATAGGCGCGAATGCGGTGAGCAGGGCTTTTTGAGCTTGGCATGCTTTTTGGCATTTTTCCCTAGCGTCGTGATGGGTCCTATCGGACGCGCTAGCGCTGCCAAGGGCGTAGAGCCAGTATTGCCGCAGTTTGATCGCTTCAAGCACTTTGGCAATGCCGATGAAATTTATGTGCTTATAATTTTTTCCTTAGTTAAGCTGCTGCTTATTAGCGGCTATTTGGGCGCGTATTATAGCGATGTGATTTCAGGCGTTTACGGCGACGAGCCTGAGTCCTCCGCGGCGCAAATTCTAGCCGCACTGCTACTTTATGGCGTGGTGCTTTATACGAATTTTAGCGGTTTTATCGATATGGCGCGTGCGCTTGGGCTTGCTATGGGCTTTAAGCTGCCGCAGAATTTTAATATGCCCTATGCGGCTAAGAATTTAGGTGAGTTTTGGGATCGCTGGCATATCAGCTTATCCACGTTTATACGCGATTATATTTATATCCCGCTTGGTGGTTCGCGCAATGGCTTTGCGCGCACCTGCGTAAATTTACTAATCGCATTTGCGCTCTCGGGCATCTGGCACGGCGCGGGATTAAATTTTTTGATTTGGGGACTTTTGCACGGGGCGGCGCTTGTATTTTTAAAATGTCTTGTCAAAGTGGGCGTAAAGCCGCTAAATCCGCATTTGGCGCTATTTTGCACCTATATTTTTGTAAGTTTCGCTTGGATTTTTTTCGCCAATTCCCTGACAGATGCGGCGGCGATTTTGAGCGCTTTTACCCGCGCGCGAGCTTTCGGAGATATTAGCGAGCTAGCGGTGCTTGCGGGGATTTTAGCGGGGATTTTTGTTTATCCTAAAATTTCAGCTCTTAAAGATACTTTAATCGCGCTTTTTGCCGAGCTGCCGTTTTTGCCTAAAGCTCTCGCGCTCGGCGTGATATTCACGCTGATTTTCGCGCTGATGCCAAGCGGAATTCCAAATTTCATCTACGCAGGATTTTAGATGCTTAGGTTTGTTTCGACTCTGCTTTTTGCACTGTTTTTCTCGGCATTTTTTATGCAAGGCTCGCTGCTTTATTATTTGGAGCAGCGATTTCACGATGATTTCGGGCTAGAAGAATGGCTGCGCCGCTCGCCGTTTCGCGTAGGTGGAGAGATCTACGAAAAGATTGCAAATGGCGCAGATAAGCTTGAGCAGCGTATCAAAGGCGAGGATATTAGCAAGGATGAGGACGCGAGTTCGCATGGCGGAGGCGAAAATTTTAAAAAATCTGCGCAAGATCGTATGGCGGAAAATCAAGCTTTGCAAAGCATGGGGGCGCGAGATCACGATGCTTCGCAAAGCGTTAAACCGCAAGATAGCAAGCCGCAAGCCCATGCTGCAAAGAATTCCTCTTTAAATAATTCTGCGCATCATTTAAAGACGCGCGATTCGACGCAGGAGCCTTACGCGCAAAATTCCGCCCTTCAAAATTCTACTCCGCAAAATTCCGCGTCACAAAGACTGGCTACAACAAGCTCTGTGCCGCACAGCTCCTCTGCGTCGCAAAATCCCGTCACGGCAAGCGCAACCTTGCAAAGCGGCGAAAATTCCGATTCTCAACTTCCTGTTCCGCAGGCTTTGGAGCAGAATTTAACGACGCAAAGCTCCGCAGAGATCGATGCTAAAATTTCGCTTAGTGACGATGGCAAAATCCGCCTAAATGCAGGCGATGAGGTGCTTTTTATGGGCGATAGCCTGATGCAATACGTGGGGATGAACGCTAAGAAATTTTTCCCGAAGCGAAGCCTGAGGGTGATCGATCTTAGCAAGCAATCTACGGGGCTTGCGAGTAAGAAATCCTTTGACTGGCAAAAGACGCTCGATACCGCGCTTAGAGAGAATGGTGGCGTTAAGCTCGTAGTCGTGCTTCTAGGAGCTAACGATGTGTGGGAGTACCGCGCGGGAGGTAAAACTTATGGCATTAAAACGCCGCGCTGGCGGGAGTTTTACGCTTCGAGAGTGCGCGAGATCTACGATACGGCGCACTCGCACGGCGCAGGGGTGCTATGGCTTGCTATGCCGTGTATGCAAAAGCCCGATTTTGAGGAGAAAACGCAGCTGCTAAATCAAATATATGCTGACGCCAGTATGGCGCTTGGCGGGTATTTTATGCAAACAACTCCGCTGGTGTGCGAAAAAGGCGTCTATAAAACCTATCTGCAAAGTGGCTCGAAGCTCGTGCGCGTGCGCCAAGACGACGGCATTCATATGAGCAAAGAGGGTTGCGAAGCGGTAGCGAAAGAAATTTTATCAAGGATTGAAGTTGAGTAAATTTATAGTGATTTTATTTGCCGCATTATTAGGCGGATGCGCGGCAAACGCAGGCGTTCGCGGCATAAATTCCGCAAACGCAAAAAGCTCTGCGGGCTTTGGAGTGAAATTTTTTGGCGATTCGCATTTAGGAAGCGATGCGCTGATAGATGCTTTCAGGCACGGCTTTTTCGTGCAAAACAGCGTCGGCTTCGTGCCCGCAATGATGCCTAAATATCACAAAAGCGAAAATATAGAATTTAAGCAAAGCGGCTTTAATGTAATCTCGTCTCGCACCGAACAAGACCCCGATTTCCCGTTATGCGGAGTGATCGCTACCGGCAAAAAGGGCGCTAACGTGCGACTGGAGCTAAAGCAGCTTAGCGGCGATTTTTACGTCGAAATTTTACATAAATCGGATCAGAGCGGCGAGATTTTTCGCGTGCGCGATGCAAGCGGGCTAAGCGCATATATTTCGCAAGAAGTGCCGCAGAAATGGGAGTATTCTAAGCTGCGACTTAGATTTCCGATCGAAATTCGATCGCTACGTGATGGAGCAGAACTTGGAGGATATAAAATTTACCGCAAAAACGCGCGCTTTGCAGACTCTTGCGCGAGTAATGGCGCGTTTAGCAACCTCTACGAAAAATGGGGCGCAGATGCCTTTGGTAGGGATTTTTCGGGACTTAGATACAATCTCGTAGTTATCGCTTACGGCACAAACGATGCGATGGATCCGAAATTTGACGAGCAGAAATTCTACCAAAGCGTCCGTGGGCTGCTTCGCTCCGTCCGCTCCGCAGCTCCCGGTGCAAAAATCTTGCTCGTAGCGCCGCCGCGAAGCCCTAAAGTGCCAAACGCCTCACGCGCTGCGGAGGTGCTAGCGCATCTAGCGCGAGACGAAGGGGCGATGTTTTACGACATAGCCGGTCTTATGGACGAGGATGGTGGCTGGCGCGGCTGGCGCGAGCGCGGGCTGATCCGCCCTGACGAAATCCACTTGCAAAAAGAGGGCTACGAAAAAATCGGCGCAGCGCTGGCGACGAAATTACGCGGCAGGCTTTAAATTTAATCTTTAAATTTAGGTGGCTCGCCGTGGAATTTATAAAGTTCGTTGTGAAAATTTACAAAGCTCTTTGTGGAAATTGCACAATCCGCCGCTAAATTTACGTGGTTCACTATAAATTTAGAAAGCCCGTCGCTAAATTTAAAATTTAGCGGCAGTAAACAAAGCTGCGCCTACTTGGATTTCGCCGCTTAGATCTGCGCCGCGAAATTTAAATCAGAAGCTGCGGCTTTAAATTTACGCGTCAATAGGCTTAATGCCTGTGCTTTTAAAATACGTCGCCCAAATTTACGCTTTTAATTTGGATTAAATTTATGTGGCTACGGTTAGGGGCAAAAGGTCTGTGCGGTGTGCGCTGCGTAAAATTTAGCGCTTAAAATTCCATTCGCATGGGTTGCGACAAAGCGCGGCGAGCCAGATTAAAGGAGAGGCAGATGATATATCTTTGCGGCGATACGCACGGCATAAACGAGATCGGTAAAATAACGAACAAGGCCTTTGCGGGCGGGCTTAGCGCCGATGATTTCGTCATCGTGCTCGGAGATTTCGGTCTGTTTTGGAGCGAGCGGATAGATGAGTTTATGGCGCGCAAAAATATAGAAAGATATTTCCCAGCCACGCTTCTTTTTATCGACGGCAACCACGAAAATTTCGATATGTTGGATGAACTGCCGTGCGAGCGGAAATTCGGCGGCACCGTGGGCGTGGGTGGCGAGAATATTTTTTGGCTGCGGCGCGGCGAAATTTATGAGATTGCGGGGCGACATTTTTTGTGCTTCGGTGGCGCGCTTAGCGTCGATAAGGTGCATCGGATACCGGGGCTTAGCTGGTGGGCGCGCGAAATTCCGAGCGAGGAGGAGTTTGCTTGTGCGATACGAAATGCGCGCGATTTCATCGCTACGGGCGGGCGGATCGATGCGGTACTGAGCCACACGGCGCCGGGGTTTGCGATGAAATTTTTAAAAGAATACCTTTGGTGCGGCAAAAGCACTCCCGATAAAACGTCTGAGTATTTAGAGCGGATATTTGAGCTCGTAAGGCCCGCGCGGTGGTATTTCGGACACTTTCACGGCGATAAGAAATTCCATGCGCACGGCTGCGATTTTTATCTCTGTTACGATGAAATTTTAAAATTTGAAGACTAGCCTTGAGCCCGCGGCAGCGAAATTTAGGGCTTTGCAAACGGCGAAATTTCGCTCGTAAATTTTAAATGCTGAGGCGCGCGAAATTGAGCCTTTATATTAAAATTTAAGCTAGTTCTGCTAGAATGTGGCACTTTTTTAGAAAGGAATAAAGATGAAGGTTGTAATTACTTATTGTAATTCTTGATCTTATAGACCGCAAGCTCTCCGTGTGAGAGATGAAATAACAAGCGTCTATAAGGATGCAGTTGTCGAGTTGGCCCCTGGTGGCAGCGGAGACTTTCTAGTAGAAGTTGACGGCAGAAAGCTTTTCTTCAATAAAAATTTTGCTAAGCCTCGTTTCCCAAGTGAAGGTGAAATTTTAAATCTAATTAAAGTTGCAGCCTAGCTCAAAGCCCGAAAGCGGGTCGTAAGATTTGCTTTCGGGCGTTTTTTATACTCAAATTTCAAATCCGTAAATTTAATCGTAAAACCATCCTAAATTTTGCAAAAATCAGCGCTGCGTAAAGCTTAGACTAAATCATCCCGCATTTCGGCGAATCCAAAAAGTCATTTTAATTAAAATTTACGTGACGGTCGCGGTTTAAATTTATCGCTCGGAGTTTATAAATTTTAAAAGAAAGAGGAATTTTTGCGAAATCAAAATTTCGCAAAAACAGGGAGGGAGGGGGATTATTTATTCGCGCGCTCGATATACTCGCCGCGGACGGTGTCAACGCGGATGACCTCGCCTTCAAGCACGTGAAATGGGATCTGTACCACGGCACCGGTCTCAAGGGTGGCGGGCTTTTTATTGCTGCCCTGCGTATCGCCGCGGAAATTCGGCGCAGTTTCTACGATCTTAAGCTCCACCACCTGCGGCACATCCACGCCGATCGCTTTGCCGTTGTAAAACATTATATTTACCATCATACCATCTAGCATCCATTTTTTCGCCTCGCCCACGTCCTCGTCGCTAATCGCGATCTGTTCGTAACTATCAGTATCCATGAACTGACACGCCTCGCCGTCGTCGTAGAGATACTGCATCTCTTTTTCCTCAAGATTCGGCGCCTCGCATTTATCGCCCGCATGGAAGGTCTTTTCAAGCACCTTGCCATCTATGAAAGATTTTATTTTAACGCGTACGAAAGCAGGTCCTTTTCCCGGTTTTACGTGTTGGTATTCTATGATTTTAAACGGGATTCCGTCCACCTCGATTTTTAGACCTTTTTTTAGATCGCCCATTGAATAAGCCATAAATTTCTCCTTAAATTGATAGGGCGCGATTATAACAAATTTTATTTTAAATTGATATAATTGGCGAAATTTTAAGGGGAGGGAAGCTATGAAAAAAATCATCTACGTCTTAGCTGCGTGTGCGGCTTTTGCGTTTGGCGCGAATGCGAACGAAGCGGAGTTCGTAAAAAACCTAAAGCAAAGTCTAAATGATAAAAACGTTCAGCTCATCTCGATCGACAAGCTAAACTCGCTAAACGGGCTAAATTTGCTAATCGTCCGCTCGGGCGAGAAAAAAGAGGCGTTTTTGGCTAGTGACGACGGCAAAAGTCTAGTGGCGGTAACGGAGGAGCCTAAGCTTGCAGACGCGGCGGATGCAGCGCTGTTTAAGATGAGAACTCAAATTTTAAAGGACGCCAGGGATGCCGCCGCGCTTGAGCTGCTAAAGAGCATAGATCCCGCGAGATTCGCCTATATCGAGTCGTTTGATAAAAATAATCCCTACGTGACCTACATCGTGGGCGATCCGGAGTGCCCGTATTGCGCCGAGGAGATGAAAAGGATCACAAAGCATCTTCGCAACAGCAACGTAAAATTGATCTTTGCGCCGGTGCACGGCAAGAGTGCATTTATCAAATCGGCGCTGGTTTTAAAGCAGCTAAAAGCCCTCTCGCCGAGCGATCAAAAAGGCGCGATCGACGTGATCGAAAAATACTACGACAAGAACGTGCAGGTAAGCGATGCGGACGTCTCAAAAGCCGAACTTGACGCCGTATATGCGGACACCAAGACGCTGTTTTCAAAAGGTGTGATCAAATCAGTCCCATACGTGATCAAGGTGAAAAAATAGTCTAAATTTGAGGAATTTAGAGCGCGAAGTTTGTTTATGAATAGTTGCGGTTTTGCAGTGGTGCGCGTTTGCTTACATATAGCAAGTGTTTACTTATCAATAGTCGCGGGAAATTCGCAAATGGCTGATTTGTGCGTGGGCGACGTAGTCGTCTAAACCTGTGCTAAAATTTAGTGATAGAATTTTAAAAACTCGCATTTGGCGCTTGGTGGATTTTCTGCTTGCAGATTGTGTTTAAAATTTGCTGCCATAGTGCGCCTCTGATGGTGCGCTGTCTGCCTATCCATAGCGCCCCGTCCGCTCAAACACACTTTCATACCGCCTATCGATAGCGCGTCTGCCATGCCTGCGCTTACCTATAGCTCTGCCCGTGCTGCCCGTAGATAGCGTATCCGTCGATAGCACCCCGCTCATTTCTTGCGGCATACCATACGCGCATGGTACCGCTCGCTCGCGCTATATTCTAGGTTTTTTTGGCGCGCAGCTCAAAGTAAAATTTTAAAATCCTCGAGCGAAAAGAGTAAAATTTTATCGCTTTTTAGGTTGCGTAGCTCGCCGCTAAAGCCGCTTTTGGAAAATAGCGCGAGCAGATCGGGCGCGAGGTGCGCTTTTTCGCATTTGAGTATGAGCTCGTTTAGCACGTTTTTTGAAATTTTTCGCTCCTTGTATTTGCACTCGCCCGCGACGCAAAAGCTCTCAAATTTCGCGTAGATGTCGATCTCGACCTCTTTGTTCCAGAAGCTTGAAATTTGCGAAATTTCTAAATTTAAATACTTCGCGAGCAGCTCTTTGCTTAAAATTTCAAACCCGAGCCCCGCGTAGGCGTTGAAATCCGCTTTGATTAGACTTAGCACGCGCCCTATTTCGCCCAGACGTAGCGCAGGCAGGTTCGGTTCGATAAATCTAAACCAAAACCTCGCGAAGTTGCTGCTAAAATGGACTTTGTCGGTGATATGGTAGCGGCGTAGCGCGCGCGGTAGGCGGTCGTTTTTACGGGCTTTTTGCGCTCTTTGCTCGCTTGATTTTTCGGTGATTAGAAACTTCGCGTTTATGAGATCTGCGGTGATTTTTTGCGCCGTAAATCGCGGTAAAATTTTTGAAATTCCTATTTTTTTGCGGTCGCTTCTAGCGAATTTCATCAGCGCTTTTTTGATCTGCTCTTCGCACTCGCCGCCAAATTTAAAGCGCTCGCCGAGTTGCTCGAAGCAGAGCAAAATTTCATTTTCGATCGCTTCGAAAACGTCCGTGTAGCCGCTTATGCAGCCTATCTCGTCAAATACGAAATGAAACTGCAAAATCGCGTCGATACCAGCATCGCCCAAATTTCGCGCAGTGTCTTTTAACTCGTAAATTTCGCCCTCCTTGCGGGCGTAATTTTAGCGAGTTTGGATATAATTTGCAAAAATTTTGGAGTCGCGCTTTGGATTTTCAAACGATCAAAGAAAACATCATCTTAAAAGAGGGGGTCAAATACTTCGATTTCGCCGCCTCGGGGCTCGCGTATCGCCCTATAGAAGCGGAGATCGAGCGCGTGCTTGCAACATATGCCAACGTCCATTCCGCAGGCGGAGAGAGCGCCGAGATCACGAGCGATTACTACGAAAACGCAAGAGCCAAAATCAAAGAGCTTTTAGGCTGCGAAGAGCGCTACTACCTGATCTCGTGCGGATTTGGCGCGACCGCGGCGATTAAGAAGCTTTGGGAAATTTTAGGCATCTACCTGCCGCCAGCGACGCGAGATAGGCTCGGCTTGCGGCGCGAGAGCCTAAGCGGGTTGCCGCTTTTCATCATCTCGCCTTTTGAGCATCACTCCGTTGAAATTAGCCTAAGACAGGGGCTTTGCGAGGTCGTGCGCGTACCGCTGGATCCAAGCGGGCTGATGGATTTTTCGCGGCTGGGCGAAATTCTATCCGCAAATAAAGGGCGCGAAATTTACGGCGTACTTACCGCGGCATCGAATGTGACGGGGCTAAAGCTTGATTACAAGCGCGCTTACTTGATGCTTAAGGCGCACGGCGGGCGGCTGTTCGTGGACGCTAGCGCGCTCATCGCACACGAAAACGTAGATCTCGGCTTTTGCGACGGTATGTTTTTCGGCGCGCACAAGCTCTTAGGCGGCGTGGGCGCTAGCGGGATTTTGGTTGTGCGAAAGGAGCTTTTGCACGACGAGGAGCCGACGTTCGCGGGAGGAGGCACGATCAAATACGCAGATGCCCTAACGCAGCGCTTTATAATCGACAAGGAGCGCTTGGAAGAGGCGGGCACGCCGGGCATCATCGCGCTGGTGCGAGCTTATCTTGCCCTAAAGCTTCGCAAAAGCGCGGGGCTAGAGGCGATCAAGTCGCGCGAAGAGGCGATCTGCAAGCGCTTCATAAGCGAAATTTCAAAAATCCCCGAGATTGAAATTTACGGCAATTTCACCGCGCCGCGCGTGCCGATCTTTGCTTTTAATATGCGAGGGCTCGACGCGGACGCGCTAGCCGGGGTACTCGGGCAGAAATTTGATATCCAAACCCGCGCAGGATGCGACTGTGCAGCACCTTACGGCTTTGATCTGCTCGGCTTGCAACCCGATACCGAAATGTCGCGCAAACCCGCTTGGGTACGGGCTAGCTTCTCGTTCATCCACGACGAAAGCGACGTGGATTTCTTGGCGGAGGCGCTAAGACAGATTGCTCAGATCCGCGATAAAATCACCTTCGTAGCGGGCAAATATCGCTGCGGCAGCGTAAATTGAGCTCGCAAAATTTTATAGCAAGAGCTGCTTTTAAATTTTACGACGCGGGGTTTTGCGACATAAAATTTTGTCGATGTAATTTCGCAATGTAAAATTTTATGACTTGGAATTTCAAAGCGCAGAATTTTATGCCCGGCTCGGCAGCAGATACTTCGTGCTGATTGGAACGAGGAATTCTTCGGCATAAAATTTCGCGGCTTGGAATTTTGAAATTTTAAATTGCGGGCTGAATTTTGGCGGTAAATTTTGTGCTGAGGAGTTTTGCGCCGTAAAATTTGAGCGGTAAAATTCCGTGTCGCGCGGATGAATTTTAATGCTGTCAAATTTTAAAATTCTGAAATTTCAAAATTTCGCTATTCGAACGAGCTTCACAATTTTTGTATTTCGTGAACGCATGGAAAATTCTGCATCGTGGAATTTTAGCTGCAAAATTTTGAAATTTTACAAAACCGAATTTTGTTCGGCAGAATTTCACGACGCAAGACTCTACTGCAGAGCTTTGTGCAGCGTAAATTTGATGCGGCCGCACCATCCTAAAACTAAATTAAGGCGCGAGCGCTTGCGATAAGAGCGCAGATTTTAAGAAGCGAAATTCTGCGCAGCCAAAAGGCGCAAAATTTCACCGAATTTACTCGCCGAACTCCTTCTGCAGCCTATAAACCTTATCGTAATCGACCCCCTCGATGATGCGCGGACGCGAGGCGTTAAAATCAGCATTGATCACCGAGCGAGCGGGGTCAAACTCGGGCAGGTCGGTCATCTCTAAAATTTCTGCAATCGCGTGGATGAGATCGTCGTTTAAAAACGGCCTGTTTTTGGCTGCTGCGATACGCGCCCAAAGATCAGCGTTTTGCTCTTTGAACTTATCCGACGCCATGAAAATCAGCGGGATTTCGAGCGTGAAGCGGTTGATGCCGCCGTGGATCAGCTTGCCGCGGTATTGATAAAGGCTCTGGGCGTGGTCGCTGAAATAGACTATCAGCGTGTTGTCGTCTGCGAAAATTTTATAAATTTCGCTTACGATAAAATCATTATAAGCCACGGTGTTTAGGTAGTGCGCAAGCTCTTTTTTCTGCCCCTCATCAAGTGGCTCGCGCGAGATGTCCGCGGCGCTAAATTTAGCAAAGCTTTTTGGATAGCGAAACTCGTAGCTTGGGTGCGAGCCCATCAGATGAAGGATGAAAAATTTATCCTTTTTCTGCGTACCATTTACCTCTGCGGCGGAGCTTTCGTCCTTGCGTGCAAGAGGTGATCTTTTCGCACCCGATTTAAAATTTTTTATACTCGGAAGCATAACCTCGTCGAGCGAGTAGGCGTATTTGTAAACCGGGATTTGATTCGTAAAGTCCGAGTGATCCGTCATCTGCGCACTCGCGCCGCTTGCGACCGCCCACTGTCCGTAGCGCTCCTGGTTACTGATCCAAAAGGTTTCGTAGTTTGCGAGCCGCGCGAGATTTACGATGTCGAGGTTGGCGCTCCACGGGCGCTGCTTTTCGCTCTCGTAATTTCCGAAATTTAGCACGTATTTTAACACGTCGTTGGTCTTAGCTCCAGGCGAGACGACGTCGCTAAAGGCGATTAAATTTCCGCTTTGCTCAAGCGCTTGCAGATTCGGCGTAGTGGGCAGATAGTAGCCGTATAAGCTCATAAAATTTCGCTGCAGGCTCTCTCCGATAATAAAAACGACGTTTGAGATGCGGTTTGGCGTGGTTTTATGCGAATGTGAGGCGTAAATGCTTTGGTATCCAGCTTGCAGCTCGCGCACGCTTTTAAAATCGGCGCCGAAATAATCCTTCGTAACGAAAGCAAAGTTGTAAATCGGAATTTTATTTAGCGCGATTATGATGCTGGCGCGCATTTTCGAGCTTTTGGCTACGTAGCTTTTAAACGCCGCATGCGCGATAAAAACGAGCAAGCTAAGCAAAAAGGCTAGCTTTATCGCGCGACATAGCTTCATCCGCACTCGCTGGCTCACTCTAAGCCTAAGGGCAGCGAAGACGAAGATCAAAAGCGCCAAAAAAGCCGCGATAAGCTTAAAATTTAAAAACGCATGCGCGAACTCAAAGGCCTCCTTGGGCGTCGTTTGCACTAGCGCGTCCAGCGTGCCGTGCGAGTAGGTAAGCTCCAGGCTAAAGATCAAAAAAATCTGAGCGATCGCGAAGATTGCGTTCAGCGCCAGAAGTGCAAAGGCGAGAATTTTATATAGCCTAGCGCTGTAAAAGCTAAGCGCGTAAAGCGCGAAAAAAAGTATCGTCACGCCGCAGATCGCAGACGCCGCAAAAAACAGCGCCTGCGCAGAGAACAGCTCGCCGCCGCGTGCGATAAGAAGCAGCCCGAGCGATAAATTTAATGCTAAAACTAACGCGTATGCGTTTAACACTGCGCCGCCGAATACCGATAGGAGGCTAAATCTGTCTTTGAAAAATGCGCCGATATTTTTTACAAGGCTCATGAAATTCCTTTGATGATTGCGTTTAAAAAACGAAGATGAAAAAGATAGCGCCGATTAGAATTCTATAAATTCCAAACGGGATGAAATCAAACTTTGAAACAAAGCTTAGAAATAGCTTGATCGCCGCAAGCGCCACGATGAACGCCATTGCGCCGCCTATGAGAAAGGTCGTGATATTGTCGGAGTTTTGCGCGAAGGTGTCTAAATTTTTATAGGTGTCGTAAAAAGTCGCCGCAAACATCGTAGGGATCGCGAGTAGGAAGCTAAAGCGCGCGGCTAGGTTTCTGCTTAGCCCGCACAAAAGCCCTGCGATGATAGTGGCGCCGCTACGCGAAGTGCCCGGCACCATCGCAAAACATTGCGAAAGCCCGATGATGAAGGCCTGAACGTATGAGATTTGATCCAGATGCTCCAGTTCATTCTCTCTAGGGCGCGCCTTACGAAAGAGCTCTACCGCGATAAAAATAACGCCCCAACCGATCAGCGCGTAGGCGACGGTCTGCGGCGCGAATAGCGATTTGATGCTTTTATAGAGCAAAAAGCCGATCGCGGCGGTAGGGATAAAGCCCACGACGAGCTTGCACCAGAGCTTAAAATCGACTAAAAGCCGCTTGTAAAACATCGCCACGACCGCTAAGATCGAGCCTAGCTGGATAACGACTTCGAAGCATTTAAGCGTGTCGGTTTGCTGCAAGCCCATCAGTTTCGCAGCTAGGATCATGTGTCCGGTCGAACTTACGGGCAGAAACTCCGTCAGCCCCTCGACGATGCCTAAAATCACGGCGTCAAATATATTCATCCATTTTTTCCTTTAAATTTGCTAAATTCTGCGTAATTGAAGCGGGTTTGTAGATCGCCTCTACCATAGCGATATAATCAGGCTTAAGAATTAAAATTTCATTTAAATTTTCTAAGCTGATCCCGCCGATTACGGCGATTGGGAGGTTTAAAGATTTTCGCGCCTCTTGCACGAGCTCATCGGGGCAAAGCGGCGCATCAGGCTTTGTTTTGCCCCGCCTGAGCGAGCCGAAGGCTACGTAGCTAGCGCCCTGTGCCTCGGCCTGCCTAGCTCGAGCAAGATCAGCGTAGCAGCTAACGCCGATGATCTTATCCGCGCCTAAAAACTCGCGCACCTGCGCCGTCTCGCCGTCACCTTTGCCGATATGCACGCCGTGTGCACCTAGCTTTTTGGCAAGCGCCGCATCGTCGTTTATGATGAGTTTGGCGCCGTAATCCTCGCAAAGACCGATGAGAGAGCGGATTAAAGTTTCATCCTGCGCGGCGAGCTTGCTGCGATACTGCACGAGCTTTACGCCGCAGCGTAAAATCTCATCTATCTGCGAAAAGATAGTTTGCGGCGGCGTTAAGGTATCGTCGCTAAGCGCGTAAATTTCGCTCATCTATCCTCGTCTTTTTTAGGCATAGGTACGCCGTTTAGGATGCAGTTGGTAACATCCCAAAATTTTGCGCTATACATTCCGCGTTTAGCCTCTTTGGCTTCCTCGGCGGCTTTTAAAAGAAGTTCGCTATCGTCGGTTATCGGCACGGCAAATCCCGCCGCTACCAGATCTAATCGCAGATTACTTTTAGGATCGCTTGCGTCGCAGACATAGGCGTCATTGCCGCGATCGATTAAATTTACGTAGTAGCGCTTGCCGGGTTTTATCACAGATTCGAGAGCTTTTTTATATTCTTTGTCGAATTTTTTCAGCTCCTTAGCGTCCGTTATGCATCTAGAAGCGCCCGCGGCGATTATGTTTAAATTTTTTAAGTCGCAGGGAAAGAAGCGATCTTTTTGAGCCTTTCTGAAAGTAAAAACAAAGCTTCTACCATCATTGCCAAGACCTGCAAACGCAGCGATGCCGTATCTGTCTTTTTGCTCCGCAAAGCTTTGCGTGCAGAGCAAAATCGCAAGTGTCAAAAATATCTTTTTCATAGGATTCCTCTTAGGCGGCGCAAATTCTATGAGAGGAATTTGCGCCTAAATTTTGCGGATTATTTTAAATTATACTTCTCCAAGAGCTTTTCGTAGCTTCCGTCTTTTTTCATCTCCTCAAGCGCTGCGTTAAATTTAGCGAGTAGCTCGGGATATTTGCCCTTATCAAATGCGATCGAAAAGCCCTCGCTGCCGTCGGATTCTTTAAAAAATGCGGTTAGATCGTCGTTTTTCTTAAGATATTCGTAGCCTACGGACGAATCCACGCAAAGCGCATCGATCTTTTTGTTTTTCAGCGACATAACGGCTACAAAAACGTTCTCCGTAGCGCTAACTTCGGCGCCTTTGATATCTCTGATCGCAAGCTCCTGAATGGTGCCTAGCTGCGCGGCAAGGCGCTTACCCTGTAGATCTGCCTTGGAATTTAACGAGCTATCATCCTTGCGCTTGACATATAAATTCTCGACTTTATAGTAAGGAGCCGTGAAATCGATAGCCTTTTTGCGAGCCGGCGTAGCGCTCATTCCCGAGGCGATCATATCGATTTTGCCGCTTTTAATCGCAGGGATTAGCCCGTCAAAGCTCATATTTAAAATTTCGTATTTCACGCCCGCGCGCTTGGCAAGCTCGGCTACCAAATCCATATCAAAGCCGGTAACCTTGGAGTTTTCATCCACAAACTCAAACGGCGGATACTCGGCGTTTGTACCTACGATGAGCGTATCTTTGGTAATGTCTTTAGCGACTAGCGAACTGCAAAGCAAAGCGCCTGCAACTAGAAATCTCATAAATTTTTTCATTTCCCTCTCCTTTAGTGGTTTAAAATTTTATTTAAAAATTCTTTCAATCTCGGATTTTGCGGATTTTCAAATACGTTTTTAGGCGTATCATCCACAGCGATCTTACCGCCCTCCATAAAAAAAATCCTATTTGCGACATTGCGTGCAAAGCCCATCTCGTGCGTTACCACAAGCATCGTAATGCCCTCTTTGGCGACCTCTTTCATTATACCTAACACCTCGCCGATCATCTCTGGATCTAGTGCCGAGGTAGGCTCGTCGAATAAAATCACGTCCGGATTTACCGCCAAACTTCTAGCGATTGCGATGCGTTGCTTTTGCCCACCGCTAAGCTTGTGCGGATAAGTATAGGCCTTATCACTAAGACCGACTTTATGCAGCAGCTCCTCTGCTTTTGCGTAGGCTTGTTCTTTAGTATAGATACCCGCTTTTATAGGTGCTAGAGTTAAATTTTCCAGCACGTTTTTATTTGCAAAGAGGTTGAAATGCTGAAACACCATACTAACTTTGCGGCGAATTTTATTAATATCAGTGTGCTTATCGGTAATATCCTCGCCGTCTATTTTAATAGTGCCGCCGCTTGGAATTTCAAGCAGATTTAAGCAGCGCAAAAAGGTTGATTTACCGCCGCCGCTAGGGCCGATGATCGCTACGATATCGCCTTTATTTATGGTCTTTGAAATTCCTTTTAGCACCGATAAATTGCCGTAGGATTTGGTTAAATTTGATATTTCAATCATTGCGGTTTAGCCTACTTTCTAGCATTTTTACTAAAAACGAGAAAAATTTCACGCTTGCATAGTAAAGCACTGCGGCAAAAAGTATCGGCTGGACGGTATAAAGCGCCGCCTGCATGCTTTTTGAAAAAAACGTAAGATCGGTAATTGCTACGAGGCCCACGACCGAGGTTTCTTTAAAAAGGCTAATAAACTCATTCGCAAGCGCAGGCAAAATGTTTTTTATCGCCTGCGGAAAGACGATCTCTTTCATCGCTGTGCCGTAGCCTAGCCCCATCGCGCGCGCAGCTTCCATCTGGCCGCGATCGACGCTGTTTATGCCGCTGCGCACGATCTCTGCGACGTAAGCTGAGCTATTAAGCCCCAGCGCAAAGATCGCAGCTGCGATATTATTGCTCCACGTAGCAAAGATAATAAACACGAACACCATAAGCTGGATAACGATTGGAGTTCCGCGGATGATGTCTACGTATTCGTCGATAATGAAGCTTAAAAATTTATTGTTTAGAAATTTTAAAAATGCCAGCATAAATCCTAATGCGATACCGATCACAATGCCGCCGGAGGTCAAAATAAGAGTAATACCGTAGCTTTTGGCGTATGAAATTTTTTGCGCTTCGCTCAGTTCGGGATAGGTGAAATAAAGCCCCACGGCGATTACAGTCAAAACAAATACGACCTTTAAAATTTTCTCGTTCAACCAAGGCGCCTTTTTCTTAAAATTTAAACGGCAAGAATACTAAAATTTCGTTAAAATCTGGCTAAATTCCGAAAGTAAAATTTTATTTGAAATAGAGTAAAATTAGCTTTTTTAAAAGGAGGCAACGATGAGCTTTTGGACCTATTGCGCAATCGCGATATATTTCGGCGCACTTATTTTTATAGGTAGGTATTATTATGACGAGAATGCGAGCTTAAGCGAGTATCTGCTCGATAACCGCCGCCTGGGCCCATTCGTAACGGCGCTTAGCGCGGGCGCTAGCGATATGAGCGGCTGGATGCTTTTGGGAGTGCCGGGCGCGATGTTCGCAACGGGAATTTGCAATATCTGGATAGCTCTAGGACTTTGCGTGGGCGCGTGGTGCAACTATAAATTTCTTGCCAAAAGGCTTAGAATTTACACCGAGGTAGCAAGCGACAGCGTCACGATCCCGGATTTTTTAGAAAACCGCTTCAAAGACCGCACCAAGACGCTTCGCATCATCTCGGGGCTTTTGATCATCATATTTTTTACGCTCTATGTTAGCAGCGGCATCATCGCCGGCGGCAAGACCTTTGAGAGCTTTTTCGGGCTAAGCTTTACATACGGCGCGATCGCTACGATCTTAATCGTCGTGTTTTATACCTTTTTCGGCGGATTTAAGGCCGTCGCGATCACCGACGCGTTTCAGGGCGCACTGATGTTTGCGGTGCTTATTTTGATCCCTCTGTTTTCTTACCGCGCGCTGCAGATCCCTGCGGACAGCTCCTTTTTTGCGCAGGTGCGGCTATACGGCGCGAGCCATCTAGATCTATTTTACAATCAAAGCTTCTTGGGCGTTTTGGGCCTGCTTGCTTGGGGGCTCGGATACTTCGGGCAGCCGCATATTCTCGTGCGCTTTATGGCGATTAGAAGCTCGCGCGAGCTTGATAGCGCGCGCCGCATCGGAATTTCGTGGATGGTGCTAGGGCTAGTAGGTGCGATGCTTAGCGGTCTGATCGGCTTTGTCTATTTTTCGCAAAAAGGTCTTGGCATAGACGATCCCGAAAAAATTTTTCTAGAGCTCGGTAAAATTTTCTTTCATCCATTTGTCCTAGGCGTCATAATCTCTGCGGTGCTGGCGGCGATTATGAGCACCATCTCAAGCCAGCTTTTAGTAAGCGCGAGCGCAGTTACGAAGGATTTTATCTTTGCGTTTTATAAAAAAGAGGTGAGCGAGCGCACGCAGACGCTAAGCAGCCGCATCGCCGTCGTGATCATCGCCGCGCTCGCCGCTATTTTGGCGTTTGTCTCAAACGATACGGTGCTAAACGTCGTCGGAAACGCTTGGGCGGGATTTGGCGCGAGCTTTGGAGCGGTGCTGCTTTTCAGCCTGTATTCTAAAAAAATGAGCGCTCTCTCGGCTTTGGTGGGTATGCTCGTAGGCGGTATCACGGTCATTTGCTGGATCTTATCGGGACTTTCGGCGATCGTTTACGAGCTGCTGCCGGGCTTTTGCTTTTCGGCGCTTGCGATACTGCTCGTAAATCGCTACAACTCCGTACTCGATAAGATGGTGGATGAGCCTAATGCAGCGCAAATTTCGCAAGAATTCGAAAAGATGAAGGAGCAGAGTTTAAGGGGCAAAGATGGCTAACGTAAAGTGCCCGCATTGCGGCTCTTTGATCGATATAGACGAGGCGCTGCAACGCGATATCAAGGCTAAATTTGAAGATGAAATTTTGCAGCAGAAGCGAAAGTGGCAGCAGCAGCAAAACGAAGCCACGCTTAAATTTGAAGCCGAGATCGCCGCTAAGCGCGAGGAGTACGCGAAGCATCTGGCGCAGCTGCAAGCGAAGGAAAACGCCTTCGAGCAGCGCGTAAAAGCGGCGACCGATTCCGCGCTAAACAGTGAGCGGGAGAAAATTTTAGCGCTTGCAAAATCTCAGATCGAGAGCGAAAACGCAGCTAAATTTGAAATTTTACAAAAGGAGCTGCAAGAAAAATCGCAAAGAATTTCCGAGCTAAATTTAATAAAGGCCGAAATGGAGGCGCAAAAGCGTAAATTTAGCGAGCTTGAAGCCGAGAATAAAGCTAAATCCGAGATCGAGCTAACCAACCGCGTAAACCAAGAGCGCGAGCGGCTTTCGAAGCAAATTTCGCAGGAAAACGAGCTGAAATTCCGCCAAAAAGATGAGCAGATCCAAAGCCTAATCGGCCAGATAAACGAGCTTAAGCGCCGCTCGGAAGTGGGCTCGCAGCAGCTTCAGGGCGAGGTGCAGGAGCTCGCGCTACAGGAGTATCTGCGGCTAAACTTTCCTTTGGACGAGATAGATGAGGTCAAAAAGGGCGCGCGCGGCGCAGACTGCGTGCAGATGGTGCATACGAGGGAGTTTGCGGGCTGCGGTAAAATTTTATACGAGAGCAAGCGCACGAAAAGCTTCGAGCCCAAATGGATCGACAAACTCAAAGACGATATGATAGGCGAGGGCGCGCAGATCGGCGTTATCGTAACCGAGCAGATGCCGCCTCACAGCCCTAGGCTGCACCAAGCGCCGAGCGATGCTAGCATCTGGATCTGTTCGTTTGAGGAATTTAAGGGGCTTTGCGCCGTCTTGCGCGAACATGTCGTGGCGCTTGCGTTTGCCAAAAGATCGGGGCAAAATCAAGATAGCAAAACGGCGATGCTCTACGACTATCTGACCTCGCCCGAGTTTGCAAACCAGATAAAGACGATCGTCTCGGCATTCGTCGGCATGCAGGAGAGCCTAAATAAGGAGCGCAACGCGATGGAGCGCATCTGGAAACAGCGCGAAAAACAGATCGCGCGTGCGCGAGACGGCGCGATCGCGATGCACGCAAGCATCAGAAGTATCGCCGGAAACGGCGTAGCGCAGCTGGAGGATGTCGATGAAATTTTAAGCCTCGAAGCAGTTGCGGCAGAGGGCGAAGCGGACGCGCTTCAAGACCAAGACGGCGACGAGACGCCATAGCGGCATGCGGACAGATCGCCGTTCTAGCGAGAGCGCGAGATGATCTTGCGGCACGAGACTGAAATTTCGTAAGCAATGCGATATTTGTCCGCGGACAAGTGGTGCTAAAATTTCAAGAAATAATTGTTGTATGTTTTTAGGTTTGCGAGGTTGGAATTTTGCTTGCGAATTTTATCTCGGCAGAAATATGCCGCACTGTGTAGCGTGTAAAATTTTAAATTCATAATTAAGGAAGTGCTTCACGTCGCGAAAATTTGATTTGGAATTTCTATCTTGTATCTCAATTAGGAAGATTTTACACTAAAAGCTATAGCAAAATTTTAGGAATTCGCTTTGCCGTACCATAAAAATTTTAAAATTTTGGTTCGCAAAATTCATAAAAATTTATAAAATTTTTCAAAATTCTATCATCAAAATTTTAAAATTCCTAACCTTTTCAAAATGAATTTTAAATTTTGCAAACACTCTTGCCACAGTTATTTGCATACTAAAATTTTATCGATGAAAAGCGTTCGTTGCCAATCGTTAAGCCCCATCCCTTATCATTTCGCAGTCGTTTTGCACGCCATAGCCGCAGGCGTGGGTGCGTCGCACTAAAGGGGGTGCGCCTTAGCATCTCTTAGTGTTTCGAAACGTTTTAGCGCTTTGCTGCGCCATAGCGCTTCGGCGCGTCTTTTCGCGCGAGTTGCGAAAACGCCCCGTAAAATGAATGAGAGGCTGTGCGAGCCGCTCGAGGCGGGCGGATCGCTTGATTTGCATAATTTATAAAGAGGTAAAATATGCGTATTTTAGGCAACATTATTTGGTTTTTTCTGGGCGGTTGGATCTTGGCTATTTTAACTTATTTGTCGGGTTTAGTCCTTAACCATTTTAGTCGTGACCGCTCCCGTGGGCTTAGGTCTTATGGAATACGGCAAATCCTTATTTTTATCCTTTACGCACGATATGGCGCGCAAAAATAAAAGCTCTCTTGTCGCCGCCGCAGTGCCGCTACAAAACTGCGAATACGACGTAACGTCCCAAAAAGTATCCGTAGCGACGATAATAGCTACAGTTTGTATCGTAGCGATTGCCTTGCCTGCAGTAGCGATTGCGGAACCGGGGCTGACTACTAGAGATGATGCGGAGATCTCTAGATTATCGACAAATTTAATTACCGTTAAATACGATCTAGACGCTTATTATATCTCCCAAGGCAAATTCGCATCCGATTTTTCGGTTATGACGAATGTTCCGCTAGAGCCTAACGGAGCGAATTCCGCATATCTTAAAAGCACAAAGGGGGATAAATGCTTCCTAATCAGCGTGGATGGCGAAAAGAAAACGATCACTATCGAAAAAGGCCCCGATGCCGAAAATAATATCTGCCGGGGAGCGTATGAATTACCGGGAGTCCCTAAAATGCTATCGGAGCCTATTCAAGTAAAAAGCTATTAATTTACGCGATTTGCGAGCGGATTAGATTTATCGCGGCGGATTTAAGAGCTGGAATTTATATAAATTTTGTCTTAAATTTACGCCACCTTGTGCGCACGAAAGTGATCTGATCGGGAATCAGATAAGGTTGCGCGCTTTGGTGTGAAATTTAGCCACGATTTGGGCGGGTCTAAGTTCCATAAAATTACGCGGTTAGAATTTTAACGCCGTTTTAAGATTATTTTTGTAAAATCACATTTCTTTTTTACCGCTGGCGGGCTCATAGCTCAGTTGGTTAGAGCATCCGGCTCATAACCGGATGGTCCTAGGTTCAAGTCCTAGTGAGCCCACCACCACAAAATTTTAGTTTTTTACCGCATCGAAATCCGCAAAATTCCATAAAATTTTATGCGTCGTTTTTCCTTTGAAATTCTGCTTCATAACTTCAAAAGATAAAGTCTGTTACATAATTCCCGCTTTAAAATGCGGTTAAGCTTGTGATCGAATTTTCAAATTTAACTTTCATTTGGCGACCGATTAAATTTTATTTTATGGCAAGTTGCGGTAGAATTCCGTTAAAATTCTTAGTGCAGGGAGATGTCCATGTCAGAAAATCAAACGAAAAAAGGCGGAATTTTAGCCTTTTATTTTAACTCAAGCTTGCTTTGGCGCATCATTATCGCTTTAGTGTTGGGCTCTGCGATCGGTATGTTACTACCTAAAAATATGCCGGTGGGCGATACCACGTGGGTGGCGATTTTAACGCCTTTGGGAGATCTTTTTGTGCGGCTTTTAAAGATGATCATGGTGCCGATCATCATCTGTTCGCTCATCGTAGGCACTAGCAGTATCTCGCCAGCGCACCTGGGCAAAGTAGGCGTTAAGGCGATCATATTTTACGCTATAACGACGCTTTTTGCGATCGTCATCGGCCTAGCGTGTGCGTTTATATTTTCTCCAGGTAGTGGGCTTGATCTAAGCGATGCGTCCAAGGCCGTCGAAAAGGCAGCAAACGCGCCTAGTATGAGTAAAATTTTGCTTAATATAATTCCTACGAATCCTTTTGATTCCATAGCCAAAGGTGAAATTTTGCCGATTATCGCGTTTTGCTTATTTTTCGGCGTGGGGCTTGCATTTTGCCGCGATAGTAGCGACGCTCGTATCAAAAGCTCCGCCGACACGGTTTATAATTTTTTCGACGGAATGAGCGAGATTATGTTTAAGGTCGTGCACTGGGTGATGCAATACGCACCAATCGGCGTTTTTGCGCTAATGTTTGTAGTGTTTAATAAAAGCGGTATCGAGGCTTTTAGCTCGCTGCTAAACGTCACGATTACCCTATACGTGGGGCTTGCAATCCAAGTATTTGCGGTTTATTGCGTTATTTGTATGCTTATCGGAGTTGGCCCGATTAAATTCCTTAAAAAAGTGCGCCCGCCGATGCTTACGGCTTTTGTTACCCGTAGCTCCAACGGCACGCTTCCGATTACGATGCAGACCGCCGAAGATATGGGAATTCCAAAGGCGATCTACGGCTTTGTTTTGCCCGTGGGTGCTACGGTGAATATGAACGGCACGACCGTGTATTTGGGCGTGTGCACTCTTTTTATCGCTAATGCTTGCGGTATCGATCTAAATAGCAGCCACTACCTCACGATCATTATCACTTCGATGCTTGCGGCGATCGGAACTGCTGGAGTTCCGGGAGCTGGTGCGCTAATGCTGCTTTTAGTGCTCGAGTCTATCGGCGTCAAGGTAAGCGGTAATGTAGCGATCGCTTACGGAATGATTTTAGGTATTGACGCGATTTTGGATATGGGGCGAACCTCGATGAACGTAACGGGCGATGTTGTGGCGTCGATCTACGTCGCAAAGAGCGAAAACGAAATGGATATGAGTAAGTGGGAAAATTAGCCAAAGTAAAATTTAGAAAGGACGAGCTATGAAAAGAGTTGGGATTATCGGTGGAATGGGGCCTTTGGCGAGTGCGGATCTGTATATGAAGATTATAGAAGAGACTGCGGCGAGCAGCGATCAAGAAAATATTCCGCTTGTAATCGATAGCTATCCGCAGATTGAAGATCGCACGGCATTTATCTTAGGCAAAGGTGAAAATCCGCTTCCGCGCCTAAGCGAGAGTGCCGTTAGGCTCAAAAATGCAGGCTGCAAGGCGTTTGCGATGGCGTGCAACACGGCGCATTTTTTCGCAGACGATGTAGAAGCTGCGGCGGAAATCCCGCTAATTCATATCGCCGAGGTCACCGTAAAAGCGATCCGCAAAAATTATCCAAACGCTCATAAAATCGCCGTGCTAGCCACTATCGGTACAAAAAAAGCTAAAATTTACGACGATCCGCTCAAAGAAGCGGGGCTAATCAGCGTGGATCTCGGCGAAGAAAATCAAGCGGTTTTGATGGATTGCATCTACAAAGGTGTTAAGGCGGGCAAGACTGCCGAATACGTGGGGGCTTTTGAGAATTTGCTAGGCAAAATCGATGCTGATATTTATGTCGTTGCCTGCACCGAGCTGCCGCTATTTTTGCCGTTAATCAAAAGCGATAAAATTTTCGTTGATCCTACTAGAGAGCTTGCCAAAGCGATCGTGGAATTCTCAAGATCGTAGAGCTGTAAGGCTTTGCAAGCAGAATTTTAAACCGCAAAATTTTACGATGATTTAAGTCGTAGAATTTTGCGGAATTGCGTTGGCTCAAAATTTTATGTAAGCGGAATTTATATGATAGCAAAATTTCATCACAGCATTTTCAGCTTAAAATTTTGCTAAAATTTAATCCGCAAAACCCAGAATGTAAAACCTCCGAAGTAAAATTACTTAACAAAATTTGCTCGTAAAATTTCACGCTGAAATTTAAGCTAAAATTCCATTAAATTTGACCGTTTCTAAAGCCCGAATTTACTATAATCTCCAAATCAAAAAAGGACCAAAAATGAGCGACTACACCCACCTACACCTTCACACCGAGTATTCGCTGCTAGACGGCGCGAATAAAGTAAGCGAGCTCGCCGAGCTTTTGCAGAGCCGCGGTACCAAGGCGTGCGCAATCACCGATCACGGCAATATGTTCGGCGCGATAGACTTCTATCAGACGATGAAAAAGCACGGCATCAAGCCGATCATCGGCATCGAGACCTACCTGCACAACCACGACGATATCGGCGATAAAAGCGACCGCCAGCGCTACCACTTGATACTGCTTGCCAAAAACGAGACGGGCTATAAAAATTTAATGTATCTTAGCTCGCGCGCATTTCTGGACGGTTTCTACTACTACCCGAGGATCAACAAAAAAATTTTAAAAGAGCACAGCGAGGGGCTCATCTGCTCCTCGGCATGCCTAGCGGGCGAGGTGGAATTTCATCTAAATAGAAGCGAGCGAAATTTAAAGCGCGGTGCGGGCGGCTACGAAGCGGCGAAAAAGGCGGCGCTTGAGTATAAGGAAATTTTCGGCGAGGATTTTTATCTCGAGATCATGCGCCACGGCATCGGCGAGCAATTAAACGTCGATAAAGACCTCATCCGCCTCTCGCGCGAAATCGGCGTCAAGATCATCGCCACTAACGACGCTCACTACTCGCGCAAGGATCGCGCCAAGGCCCACGACGTCTATCAGTGCATCTCGATGGGCAAGACGATCAATGACGGCGACCGTCTAAAACACGTCGTTTCGGAATTTTACGTAAAAAGCGATGAGGAGATGAGGCGGCTTTTTGCCGACATCCCCGAAGTGATCGAAAATACCGCCGAGATCGTGCAAAAGTGCAATTTGAAATTTGCTTTCGACGAGAAGGACTATGCGCCCACACCGCCGAATTTTAAATTTACGATCGAATACGCCGCTAGGCTCGGGCTTTCGCTGCCGCAACCTGATGAGCGCTATAGCTTTGCAAACGATGATTTTTTATTCGATTATTTGTGCCGCGAGGGGCTTAAAGAGCGCCTTAAATTTATCGACCCACAGAAACACGAAATTTATCGCGAGCGCCTGGAAAAGGAGCTTGCCATCATCAAAAACATGCATTTTTCGGGCTATATGGTCATCGTGCAGGATTTCATCAACTGGGCGAAGGACCACGATATCCCAGTTGGCCCAGGTCGCGGCTCTGCGGCGGGCAGTATCTGCGCGTATGCGCTTCGCATTACCGACCTCGATCCGATCCCGTATAATCTGCTTTTCGAGCGATTTTTAAATCCGTCGCGTATCTCGATGCCCGACATCGACGTGGATTTTTGCCAGGCGCGCAGAGGTGAGGTGATAGATTACGTCATTGATCAGTATGGCAAATATAACGTCGCGCAGGTCGCGACCTTCGGTAAGCTGCTTGCGCGCGGCGTCATCCGCGACGTGGCTCGCGTCTGCGATATGCCGCTTTCGCAAGCCGATAAGATGGCAAAGCTGATCCCCGATAAGCTAGGCATTACGCTTAAGCAGGCTTACGACGCCGAGCCGAAGCTGAAGGAATTTATCGACGCAGATCCGATCGCACAGCAAGTTTGGGAGTTTGCGCTGGGCCTTGAAGGGCTAAATCGCAACGCAGGTATGCATGCCGCGGGAGTGGTGATCTCAAACGAGCCGCTGTGGAATAAAGCGCCGCTATTTAAGCAGGATAAGGGCGAAGATGCGCGCTTGGTCACGCAATACACCAAAAATTATCTCGAGGACGTCGATCTGATAAAATTTGACTTCCTGGGTCTAAAAAACCTCGATGTGATCGATAATGCTATCAAGCTCGTCAAGCGCCGCTATAATCGCGACATAGTTTGGGAGGAGATAGACTTTAACGATCCACGCACTTACAAAACGATTCAAAGCGGCAACACGCTGGGGATTTTCCAAATCGAGGGCGCGGGCATGCAGGATCTGGCGATGAACCTGCGCCCGGACCGCTTCGAGGATATCATCGCGATGATCTCGCTCTACCGTCCAGGGCCGATGGATCTAATACCTGATTTTATCAGGATCAAACACGGCGAGCTGAGTGCTAGCTATATCTTCCCCGAGATAAAAGAAATTTTAGAGCCAACATACGGCATCATCGTCTATCAAGAGCAGGTTATGCAGATCGTGCAGAAGGTGGGCGGCTTTAGCTTGGGCGATGCCGATCTGGTGCGCCGCGCGATGGGTAAAAAGGATGAAAAAAAGCTCGCTCACATGCGCGAGCAGTATCTAAGCGGCGCTAAAGAGCTGGGCTTTGACGTAGCTAAGGCGGATGAGCTATTTGATCTGATTATGAAATTTGCCTCCTACGGCTTTAACAAATCTCATGCCGCGGCATATTCGATGATCACCTTTCAAACGGCCTATCTTAAAACCTACTATCCGGCGGAGTTTATGGCGGCGTTGCTTACTTCGGAAGAGGGCAATACCGATAAAATTTCAAAATATATCGACGAGGCTAGCCGCCTAGGTATCGGGCTTTTGCCGCCGTCGATCAATCAAAGCTTAAGAGGCTTTAGCGTCGTGGACGACGAAAATTCCAAATCGGGCACCTCGATCATCTACGGCCTAGGCGCGATCAAGGGGGTAGGCGGCGCCGCGATCGAGAATATCTTAGAGCTTCAAAGCGAGGCTAAATTTCAAAGCATCGACGATTTTGCTTCGCGCGTGGATAATTTCCGCGTCAATAAAAAGGTCATCGAGTCGCTGATCTACGCAGGCGCGATGGATTGTCTGGGTAAGAGCCGATTAGCGATGATTCAAAATATGGAAAATATCCTAGACGTGATGAAAAAGATCACCGAGATTAAAAAGGACGCCGAGAGCTCGCTTTTTGGCGAGGATGAGGATATGACGAGCGGCATGAGCGTAAGCTTCGTCGATACCGATAAGGAATTTCCGCAGGGCGAAATTTTAAAATTTGAGCAGCAGACCGTGGGCGTGTATCTCTCGGGGCATCCACTGGATGATTACAAAGAGGAGATGGAGGGCATCGACTACACGCTATCCTCGGCGTTTAGCGAGATCGAGGGCGATAGCGCCGAGGTGCTTAGCGTGGGGCGGATCGAGGATCTGTCCACGCGCATGACGAAAACGGGCAAAAAAATGGGGATTTTAAACGTGCTTGATCTGCACGGCAGCTTCGAGCTCGCGGTGTTCGATAACGCGCTAAAGGCGATCGAAAACTTAAGCTCACAGGAGCGGGAGCGACCGTATGCTTTTATGATTAAAATTTCAAAAAGCGCGGTCGGCGGCGCGGCGTATCAGCTGTCGTTTCTTTCGATGATGAACCTGCAAAACGCTCGAGATGCGAGCTTTCGTCCGCGCGCGGGAGTATTTTTGAGCGAAAATCCACTCAAAGCCTACGCCGCGCAGCTTGGAGCGATTGCACATACCAAATCGAACGAATTCGACGAACTGGTGGGCGACGAGGATGCGAGCGTTAAAATTTTGTGCGTCGGCAAGATCGAAAACGTCCATACCCGCACGACCAAATCGGGCAAGCAGATGGCAAATCTCACGGTGCTTGATCTTGCGGGCAGCTTCGAGATGAGCGCGTTCGGCGATATTTGTGATGCGGTCACTGCGCTAACGGATGCGCAGCTGGAGCGCCCGATGGCGTTTTGGGCGCGGCTTAGCAAAAACACTAGCCCTTACGGCGGGAAATTTCAAATTTATCTGGATGAAATTTTAACTCTAGATGCCGCGCAAAATATCGACGGCTACGTGCCTAGTAAGGTGCGAGGCTTTGGCGGTAGGGAGCGTGAGGGCTTTAGCGGCAGCAATTTTGGCTCCAGCAGAAATTTTGGTGGCGAACGAGGTGGCAGCTACGGCAGCAGGAATTTCGCGGAGCGAAGGGGCGGTTTTGACTCGGAGGATCCCGCCCTTAAGGCGCGCAAAGAGCGCGAGGCGCAGCGCAAAAACGCGCAGGATTTCGAGTTTGAGCTAAGCTTGGGCGAACTTAGCCGCGAGAAAATTTATAAAATTTACCATCTCGCTTTTTGCGATACGGCGCTGAAAAACACCAAGCGGCTGATTCTGCGGATCCGCAACGGCAGCGAGGTGCTCGTTTATCCGACCGAATACATCGTGAGCGATAGTTTCACCGAAAAGGTACGCGAAATCATCGCGGCGTAGGTGCGCGGCACGGCTCTTTTATCGTGCTAGATCGGTAAAATTTTATTCTTGTCCGCTCTGCACGTAAGTAGCTTTTGGCGTCGCAAACAGTCATAGTTTTTTGGCGCGACCGAGATAATAAAGTAAGGTGGTTTTCGACAACCCAGGCTTGCTTAGCATATAAAATTCTAATTGTGCTGCACGCAAGAACTAAAACCACGCAGATCGTTCGTGACATCTAAATTTATCGCGGTGGAATTTTATCTGCCACAAATTTACAGGCACATAGACTGCTTCTGCTTTATTGCGTCGGCAAGGCTTGTAGCGTGCCGTTTGAATTGCCGCAATAACAGCTCGCCATACCTCGGTAGAGCATGAATTATATTGTTGCGCTAGCCTACCTGTTGCATGATAAACGGCATGAGTGTTTTTAAATTTCGAGCTAAATTTTTGCGAAGTCTTACTTTGGCGAATCTCCGCGCAGCTTCAAAATTTTAAACTTTAGTGGATTTGAAATTTTAGGTATAGCTTTACTACGTAAAATTTTATCGAGGTAAAATTTTGCCGAGCAAATTTAGTAAAGCACGTAAAAACAGACCTAAGACGCGCAGAAAAAATCCGAAACAAAACTGGCGAGTAAACGGTGCCCGAAAAAATCAAGCTAGCGCGGACTGGGCTCGAGCCCGAGACTTGCTCGCAGCCCGTCCTAAATCTAAAATTTATCAAAATTGTTAAACGGCTGTATTTGAAATTTTTCGCGCTGTATATATTGATCGCGCTAAGCGTATTTGTCCTGCCTGAAAATATAAGCAAAACAAGTAGTTGCCTGTGTGGGCTTTAAGCCTTATGGAGCAGTTTTTTAAATGCACCGCAGCAGAGATTGGCTTATGCGCAGGATTTGCGGAGCTTTACTTAGTTGCGATGTGGGCGGCTAGCATCTTGATTTTGGCGCGGGCTACTTTCTACGCTTAAAGAGCAGCACCGATTAAATTTTGCACGATTTTGGGCGGCGAAATTTAGCGAGTTGAAATTCCGAAATTTTGCCATTTCCAAACTGCGGGAATTTGAGCTCAAATTTAGAGTTCGCGAGAATTTTAAATTTTACGGCATAAAATTGTGAAGTGGAATTTTGAAATTCTATGCCGCAGGGTTTTAGAATTTAGGAATTCTACGAGCTGCAAATTTAGGCTAAATTTTAAAATTTGTAGCGATAGAATTTTAAAATTTTACGCCCCGTGGCTCGACAGCGCTTCCGCTTCTTGATAAATCAATTGTTTAAATTTAATCGGTGCGGTTGGTTGCTGCCGTAAAATTCTATACGCAGCAGTGGTTTTTTAAACGACACTGCGTCAAGGCGGCGATGATTTACTCACGCAAAATATGCCGCGCCAGTTGCAAAAACCGTGCGGCGGGCAAGCGAGGATTTAAGCGATCGTGCGGGCTAGTTTATCTCTTAAATTTAAAATTTCATCGCGCTTTAGCACGAAGCTGCTTTTGTTGGCGATGAGGTGCGCGGAGCTTTGCATTATGGTTTCTGCGGGCTGCAGCCCGTTTTGCTTCATCGTAGCGCCGGTTTCCACGACATCGACGATAGCGTCGGCAAGCCCTATGAGCGGGGCTAGCTCGATCGAGCCGTAGAGTTTGATGATATTTACGGCGACCGCTTTTGAGGCGAAGTATTCGCGAGTGATGTTGGGCATTTTCGTAGCGATTTTTAGGCTCGGAGCGCCGTAGTTTAGCCGGGTGCCCGCATGCACGCCCACGCAGACGCGGCATTTTCCTATTTTAAGATCGAGCAGCGTAAGTACGTCGGGGCGGTGCTCCTCAAGCACGTCAAGCCCCACTACGCCGATATCCGCTGCACCGCCCATAACGTAAGTAGGGATATCTTGGTTGCGGACGTAGAGGAATTTAAAATCGCCCTCTTGCATTATGAGTTTGCGATCCTCAAAGGCGAAATCGAGCCCGAAGATGGTTTTGAAAATTTTAAGCGTATCGTCGGCTATACGGCCTTTCGGTAGCGCTATGGTTATCATGCGAGCCCCTTTTTTGCGATCAGGCTTACCATTGATTTAAAGATCAGATCCTTTTCATAGATCGAGTTGCGAAAATACCGCATCAGATAGGCTCCGTCACCGCCAGTGAAGTAAATTTTATTATTGCCCGCGATGTTTTCGATCGTAAGCACGATCGGCTTTAAAATCCCGTAGTTTACGGCACTTACGGTCTTTTGCGGCAGCGGATCCAGATCGATATTGGTTGAAAGCGTCACATCCAGCACCGGCGCGATGCTTGCGAACGACTTTAAAAGCGTGCTAATGCCCGGCATTATAAATCCGCCTAGGTGCGAGCTTTTAAACATCAAATCCACGGTGATCGCGCTGCCAGCATCGACGACGACGCCGGTGTTTACGGCCGAGCACGCCGCTATTCGGTCGATCCCAAGCCCGCGGTAGGCGGTTTTTAGCTCAAAGTGCGGTGCCAGATCAACAAACAGAGGGTTTTTCAGCTTTTTTTTCACGCTATCATTGACGCTAATGAAAAAAATTCGCTCCTTCGGCTCGTACCGCATAAACTCCGCTATGGGCATGCTTTGCGTTACGCCGCCTTTATAAAATTTAACCCTGGAATTTCCTATGTCACACAAAAGCATGGAGGCTAAATCCGTTTTCTTTTAAAAATTTCGCGCTTTTAGAGCACATCTGCGAGTTGTAAAACAGCGCGCGCTTTTTCACGACCTTGCCTAGGCTTGCGCTAATGTCGCTTGCGAGCGAGAGCAGAAATTCCGCGTCGCGCATTACAAAGCGAGATTTTGCGTCGCGCATAAACAAAAGGACGTTGTAGCTTTTTAGATCCACGCCGAAATACGCGCCGTATGATCGCGAGCGCGTGAAGCTAGCGATATCTAGCGTTTGGAATTTTTGAAGCAAAAGGCCTTCGCGAACGCAAAGTTTTGAAATTTTATCTAGCATCAAAATTTAAAATTTTATCGTCGTAGTAAAAGGACGTGCCCGCGATAAAGGACTTGTCCTCGACTTCGTCATCTAGCTCGTAGATCGCCTGGCCTTCTAAATTTTCATCGGTGCGGATCACGTAGCCGTTGCGCTCGATGATATACAGATAGCCGCCGCTAAGCAGTGCGCCGCTAAATTGCGCAAAGGTGAATTTGCGAGATTTGATCAAATTTAGCCCGCGATCTAATAGCTCGACTCTGCCGTCTTTTAAGAAAAGATAAATTCTATCGCCGCTAAAAATCACGTCTTTGATGTCTACGTTATGGTTTTTATTGCCCGTAGGACTTACCAGCATTAGCCTAGTGGCAGTTACGGCATAAAGGTTATCGCCCTTGTTTTCTAAGGCGATAATGTTGTTAAAAAACGGCTGGTTGCTCACGACGAAATCGCGTGCCGAGCGCCCGCCTACGTTTTCTGCGATGCTGACTAGTCCGTCTAACGCAGGATAAGCGATAAGTTGGTTGATAAATAGCGGTGACGCCACGCGCGAATCGATTGCGAATGCATCGCCGACTTTATGATCGAGTACCACTGCGCCCGAGCTTAGCTTGATAAGCATAATCGAATCATCGCTCATCACTAAAGCCAAATCATCGCCGCGTATATTTGCACTTAGCGCTTGTCTGCCGAGGGCTTTTTCAAATTTTACGACGCCTGTGCCACTAACTACTTTAAGCGTGCCATTGATGTCAGTTACGACGAAATTTCCGTCATATTCACCTAAAAATTTTTCACTTTTTAGGACTTTGAAATTTTTCACCAACCCGTTTTTAGAGATGACTTCGCCGTCTTTTAGCGTAGCACCATCTTTACTAACCGCTACGATTTCCGACGGCAGCGAGCCGTTAAATTTCATATCGCCTGTGATGTTTTCGTCGCTAGGTTCGAAATATTGGCGCTTCGTCGAGCAGCCTAAAAATAAAAACGATAGTAAAAGCGTAAATATCAGCGTTTTTTTCATTATTTATTGCCTCCATAGTGTTTCAAAGCAAGTGCGATTTGACGAACGGGCGAGTTGAGCGGAATTTTATCTAGCTCTGCGTGAGCTTGCTCGATTTTGCCCTCTTTTAGCAGGTCGTAGCCTTTGAGCAAAGAATCGTAATCGGCGAGTAACACTCCGCCTTGCTTGCCGTTTTGTAGATTTATTATCTCTTTTAGCATAACATCGATGCCTTGGGTATTTTCTAGCGCCGCTCGCTCGTCTGCAGAGCCGTTTTGCAAAATATAAAGAGCGTATAGATTTATATCTTTTTGCTTAAGCTCGGCTAGCTTAGCGTCGTCGCGCTTGTTAAGCAGCTCGTCATAGATCGCATTAGCACTTGCTATGCGGCGATCGCTTAGAAATTCATTTGCGTAATATCCGATAAACGCTACTATCAAAACCGCAGCTAAAAATATCAGCGGCTTTTTGTATTTTTTTACGAAAATTTCACTTTTTATGACGCTTTCTAGAAACTGCTCTTCTGTGCCGATCTCTTTTTTCACGCCTTCGATGTCGTCTTTTAAAGCCAAAATTTAGTCCTTTATTTGAGAAAATCGGCGTAATTGTAGCATAAAAAATTTTAAATACCGCCTAAGATAAAGAATTTTTATGATATAATGTCGCATTTATCAGAAAAAGGAAAGTTATGATAATAGACGACGCCTTGCTAAGCAAGCTGGAAAGGCTATCTGCTCTTAAAATTCCAGATGCTAAGCGAGAAGAATTTAAAGGTCAATTAAATAATATAGTAGATTTTGTAGAAATTTTAAATGAGCTAGATTTACAAAGCGGCGAGGTGGCTATCACTACGCTAAAAGGCGGTACTCCGTTTCGCAAAGATATTCCGCGCAAAAGCGACGTCGCAGAAAGCGTTTTAAAGCATGCTCCGCAGTCCGAAGGCGGCTACTTCGTAGTACCGAAAATCATCGATTGAAAGGAATTTTATGGAAGAAGTTCAAAGAAATTTAGTAGATATCGAAACCCTACTAAAAACCGTCGTTTTTAACAAAGCGAGCGACCTCCACTTAGTTTCGCGCTCGGCGCCTCAAATACGTATCGACGGAACATTACGCCCGCTTGCCATGGATCCGCTTAAGGGCACGGATATCGAGTATATCTGCTACGCGCTCATTACCGATGCTCAAAAAAGTGCGCTCGAGGAAAATAAAGAGCTTGACTTTGCGATCGAGCTTCCTAATATCGGACGCTTCCGTGGTAACTACTACTACACTATGAACGGCGATTTAGCTGCTGCATTTCGTATTATTCCTATCGATATTCCTAGCCTGGACGATTTAAAAGCCCCTACGATTTTTAAAGAGGTAGTCAAGCACGAAAAAGGCATGATTTTGGTTACCGGGCCTACTGGTAGCGGTAAATCAACTACTCTTGCCGCGATGCTAAACGAGATCAACGAAAAAGAACGCAAGCACATCATCACCGTTGAAGATCCGGTTGAGTTCGTCCATACCAATAAAAAAGCGCTTTTTTCTCACAGAAATATCGGCACTGATACCCATTCCTACGCTAATGCGTTAAAATTTGCCTTGCGTGAGGACCCGGATATTATTCTAGTTGGTGAGATGCGCGATAGAGAGACTATCTCGATTGCCATTACCGCGGCTGAGACCGGCCACTTGGTATTTGGTACGCTACACACCAACTCCGCGATGCAAACGATCAACCGTATTATCGATAGCTTTGATGGCGGCGAGCAGCTCCAAGTACGAAATATGCTCTCCGTATCGCTTACTGCGGTCATTTCGCAATCGCTTTTGCCGAAGCTTGGCGGTGGACGTATCGCGATCCATGAAATTTTGCTAAATAACAATGCCGTAGCAAATCTAATCCGCGAAAACAAGGTGCATCAAATTTACTCTCAAATGCAGCTAAATCAGCAATCTACCGGTATGATAACTCAAACTCAAGCGATGGTTAAAGCGATCCGTGCAAATCAAATTTCAAAAGACACGGCGTTTAGGTACTCGACTAACCTACAAGAGCTAATAGGCGTGGTGGGTGCTTGATGGAAGGTATTAATTGGTTCGACGTCGGCTGTTTGGTACTCGTAGTGCTCTTCGGACTACGCGGTATCACTAATGGCATCGTTAAAGAAATTTTTGGAATTTTGGGTCTCATCGGCGGTCTTTTTGCCGCGATGCGTTATAAAACTATGGCGGGCGAGTGGATTGCAGCAAAAATTCCAGCTTTACAGAATGCAAACGGCGTGCTTTCGGGCGATACGACGCAGGTTCTCATCGGCTTTATCGCTGTGCTTTTTGGGGTATGGATCTCGTGTCTGATTATAGGCGAAATCATTTCAAAATTCTTTAAATGGAGCGGACTGGGCTTTGTCGATAAGATCGGCGGTTTCGTGTTTAGCGTAAGTAAAATTTTCTTGATTTTTGCCGTTATCGTTACGCTTGCAAGCGGTCCTATGTCGATGAATGAACAGACCAAAAGGTATTTTGAAAGCAGCAAAACTGCGCCGATTTTTTTAAAAATAGGAAATTGGATTTTAAATCTCAAAGATGATCCGAAGATCAAACAAAGCTTGGATTCCATCGGTTCTAAGATGGATGACAAGCTCTTAAAAGATCAGAATTCTACCGCCCGTATGAACTCGGATCAAAATCAAAGCACTGAACCTAGCGATTTTAACGCCAGTTCAGAAGTAAATTCTACAGAAAGGACGAAATTATGAATGCAAAAATCGAAAATTTAGAGTTTGACGCTCTAATTGTTGAGTTTAAAAAGGCACTTGCCGCTAGCGGTCTAAAATATACCAAGCAGCGCGAGGTTTTGCTCCGCACGCTTTATAACAATAACAAACACTTCACGCCCGAGGCGCTTCACAACGAGATCAAAGCGAAATTTCCGGAGCTAAACGTAGGCATAGCGACGGTGTATCGCACCTTAAATTTGCTTGAGGATTCGGGCATGGCGACGTCGATCTCATTCGGCGCACAGGGTAAGAAATTTGAGCTTGCGAACAAGCCTCACCACGACCATTTAATCTGCAAAAGCTGCAACAAGATCATAGAATTTCAAGATGCTACTATCGAACGCAAGCAGCTTGCCGTCGCCAAAGAGCACGGTTTTACGCTTACGGGGCACATGATGCAGCTGTATGGAATTTGCCCTGAATGCGCGGCAAAAAGGAAGTAGATTGTTTGATAGCCAGTTAGAAATCCAAAGGATAGACAAGGCGTCGGAACTTCGGAATTTGGGGGCTAATCCCTATCCGCACTTTCTAAAAAAAGATATGAACATAGCCGAGTTTAAAGAAAAATTTGGCTTCATAAAAGATACCGAGGATAAAAAAGCGAGCGAGGAGGTAAGCCTTGCCGGAAGGTTAAAGCTAAAGCGCGTTGCGGGCAAATCCACCTTTGCAAACATAGAAGATCAAAGCGGCAATATTCAAATTTATTACTCACGCGACAGCATCGGCGAGGAGGATTACGCTAAATTTAAGAAAAATCTCGAAGTGGGCGATATAATTTTGGTGCGCGGATACGCCTTCGTCACGCAGACGGGCGAGTTTTCGATCCACGCTAGCAAAATAACGCTCGCGTCTAAGGCGATTTCTCCGCTTCCGGAGAAATTTCACGGCCTTGTCGATATCGAGATGCGCTACCGCCAAAGATACCTCGATATGATAATGAACCCCGAGATCCGCGAGGATTTTATCAAGCGCTCGATTATCGTTAGCGAGATCCGCAGCTTTTTTGAAAAGCACGGATTTTTAGAGGTCGAAACTCCGATGATGCACCCTATCGCGGGCGGCGCGAACGCTAAGCCTTTCATCACTCATCACAACGCCCTTGACGTCGATCGCTACCTGCGTATCGCGCCGGAGCTCTATCTTAAGCGCCTCGTCGTAGGCGGCATGGAGGCAGTCTTTGAGATCAATCGAAACTTCCGCAACGAGGGTATGGATCTGACGCACAATCCGGAATTTACCAGCATAGAATTCTACTGGGCGTGGCATGATTATAACGATGCGATGAACCTAACCGAGGAGCTATTTAAAGCGCTGTTTAAGAGGCTCGGGCTGGGCGAAATTTTAACCTACGATGAGCGCGAGATCGATTTTTCAAAACCTTTTGCGCGCATAAAGTATCTCGACGCGCTTACGCAGATAGGCGGCATTGAGCCGCAGATCGTAAATGATCGCGAAAAGATCATCGCCAAACTCAAGGCCGATAAATTTGAAGTCAATGAAAAGCTCGATCTCGGCCACCTACAGAGCGAACTTTTTGATAATTACGTAGAAGCCAAGCTCATAAATCCGACCTTCATCGTGGATTTTCCGATCTCGATCAGCCCGCTTTCGCGCAGAAGCGACGAAGATCCGCAGATAGCCGAGAGATTTGAGCTCTACATCGCGGGCAAGGAGCTTGCAAACGCCTTTAACGAGCTGAACGATCCGCTCGATCAATACGCTAGATTTAAGGCGCAAATCGACGCCAAAAACGCAGGCGACGACGAAGCGCACGAGATGGATGAGGATTACGTCCGCGCGCTTAGCTATGCTATGCCGCCGACTACCGGCTGGGGGCTTGGTATCGACCGCTTGGCGATGATTTTACTGAATAAAAAGTCGATCCGCGACGTGATTTTGTTCCCTGCGATGAGGCCGCTAAATTTAGAGAAGGAGTGAACGTGTCAAATTTAGAAAAATTCGATAATGAAATTTTTAGTTTAACCAACAAAGAGCTTGCCCGCCAGTGCGATTATTTAGAGATGATCGCAAGCGAAAATTTCACCTATCCCGAGGTGATGGAGGCGATGGGCTCGGTGCTAACGAACAAATACGCCGAGGGCTATCCCGGCAAGCGCTACTACGGCGGCTGCGAGTTCGTAGACGAGATCGAGCAGATCGCGATCGATCGCTGCAAAAAGCTCTTCGGCTGTGAGTTTGCAAACGTCCAGCCAAACAGCGGCAGCCAAGCCAATCAAGGCGTATATGCCGCATTTTTGAAACCTGGCGATAAAATTTTAGGCATGGCGCTTAGCCACGGCGGGCATTTGACGCACGGCGCGAAGGTCTCAAGCAGCGGAAAGATGTATGAGAGCTTCGAATACGGCGTAGAGCTTGACGGCCGCATAAATTATGATAAGGTGCTTGAGATCGCTCAGATCGTAAAGCCGAAGATGATCGTTTGCGGTGCGAGTGCCTATACGCGCGAGATAGATTTTGCTAAATTTAGACAGATCGCTGATAGCGTGGGCGCGTTTCTTTTCGCCGACGTAGCACATGTTGCAGGGCTTGTCGTCGCGGGCGAACATACTAATCCGTTTCCGCACTGCCACGTCGTAAGCTCGACCACGCATAAAACGCTTCGCGGTCCGCGCGGCGGCATCATAATGACCAACGACGAGGAATTTGCTAAAAGGATCAACTCGGCGATCTTCCCGGGCATCCAGGGCGGTCCGCTAATGCACGTCATCGCTGCTAAGGCGGTCGGCTTTAAACACAATCTAAGCCCAGAGTGGAAGGTCTATGCCAAGCAGGTCAAGGAAAACGCCAGAGTTTTGGGCGAGACGCTGGTTAAGCGCGGCTTTGATCTCGTTAGCGGCGGCACCGATAACCATCTGATTTTGATGAGCTTTTTAAATAGAGATTTTAGCGGCAAGGACGCTAGCGCTGCGCTTGAAAATGCAGGCATCACGACGAATAAAAATACCGTACCGGGCGAGACGCGCAGCCCGTTCGTCACCAGCGGCATTCGCGTCGGCAGCCCCGCACTTACCGCGCGAGGGATGAAGGAGAAAGAATTTGAGTTTATCGGAAATAAAATCGCCGACGTGCTAAGCGATATCTCAAATTCTAAGCTTCAGGCGCAGGTCAAAGAGGAAGTGCGGGATTTGGCGCACCGCTTTATCATCTACGACCGCGCGATGTATTAAATTTAATAAATTCGGGTAAGCTTACCCGAATTATCTATTTTAAGAATTTACGCGATGAAATTTTAAAATAGATAATCTTAGGAGATAGCATGAACGATAAAAATTTCGATATGAGCAGCATAGACGACATAGTGATCAATAGCGGCAATGTCGATAAGAACGCGAATTTAAAAAAAGGTCTTACCGTCGCAGCCGGCGTCGTAGTTTTATTCTTAATCATTTTAATCATAATGAAGGCTATTAATAAGGACGATATTGATACTAACGCAGGTCTTACTATGCCTAGTGAAGAAGAGCTTGCCAAAGCGGAGCAAAAACCTGCCGTACAAGTTCAAAAACCTGAGCCTTCGCAGCCTGAGCCTGTAGAGGTGAAATCAGAACCCAATACAGCATCTGCAGCTCCAACCAAAGTAGAGATAAAAACCCAAGAGCCTAATTCCGAAAGCAAGGTTGTCGCAAGCGCTCAGCCTGAAGCACAGAAAGTAGAAATCCAAAAGCCCGAAATCAAAGAAGAGCCAAAAAAATCCGAAGTTAAAATAGAAAGTAAAAAGATTGAGCCTAAAGACGAAGCCAAAAAGCCTGAGAAAACGGACGTAAAAAAGCCAGAGCCTAAAAAAGAGTCTGCAAAAGACGAGATAAAAAAAGAACCTTCTAAAACCGAAATTAGAAAAGTCGAGCAAAAAGTCGAGCCTAAAAAAGAACCTGAAAAACAAGCAAAAACAGAAGTTAAAAAAGAGCCTTCAAAAACGGAAGCTAAAAAGGAACATGCGAAAGCTGAGACCAAGAAAGAGCCAGCAAAACCTGAGTCTAAAAAAGAAGCTAGCAAGCCGGAGTCTAAAAGCGAGAGCGTAAAGGCTGGCGTTGCAGCAAAGAGCACCAGCACCAGCGTGGCAAACGGCAGTTATGTGCAGGTTTTCGCATCCAATGCCTACGATCCAAACGGATCTGATACCAAAAAAATCACCAAAAAAGGCTACAGCCCAATTGCGCTACAAACTCACGTCGGCAGTAAGAGCGTGACTAAAATTTTAGTCGGGCCTTTTGAAGGCGAGGCGCTACAAAAGGCGCTTAGCGATATGCGCAGCATCAATAGCGGAGCGTATATCTACCGAGTGAAATAGTGGACAGATTTGCGGTTTTCGGCAACCCGATCGCCCACTCCCTCTCGCCGCTACTTCATAATTACACTATAAAATTTCTAGCCCTAGACGCCTACTATGGGCGAGTTTTGCTGCAGCGCGGCGAGGAGCTGCGCGCTAAATTTGAAACTTTAAGGCTTGCGGGCGCGAACGTAACCGTGCCTTTTAAGCTCGACGCATTTAAAGCATGCGACGTCCTAAGCGAGGCGGCGCAGAAGATCGGCTCGGTAAACACGCTAGTGCTAAAAGGCGGCGCACTGCACGGTTTCAACACCGATGCGCAGGGGTTTTTCTCCGCGATCTTGGGCTTTGGCAAGATTCGCAATGCGCTTATTTTAGGCGCGGGCGGCACGACGCGGGCAATTGGCTACGCGCTAAGCAAAAACGGCGTGAAATTTGACATCCTAAACCGCAGCGCAAAGGATTTTGACTTCGGCTGCGAGGAGTTCTTTACCTATGAAAATTTCAGATCCAAAGACTACGATCTTATCGTCAATGCCACCGGCGCGGGGCTCAAAGATGATGCGCTGCCTGCGCCTTGGGGAGTAATAGATGAAATTTTATCCCGCGCAAAATTTGCTTTTGACGCTATCTACGGCAAGCAGACTCCGTTTTTACAAGCCGCGCGCGCAAAAAATCTACCCGCAAAAGACGGCAAGGATATGCTTATAAATCAGGGCGCGCTTGCTTTCAATCTCTTTTTCGGCGGCAAATTTGATCTACAAGAGATAATTAAACTTATGAGTTGCGCCGCAAATCTTCGCTAAATTTAGAGTCGAATACGACGCTAAATTCTATATTGCTCAAACGATTAAAATTTTGTCCTGCTTTAAATTTACCGCGTTAAACGAGATAATCCGCTAGCTTTATCTTTCGCGCCGCTCGGAGCGAAGTAAAATTTTAATCTAAAAAGCGGCGATATCGCACGATTTTTTTGAAAACGAGCGCTACGGCGCACCGCGATAGAGTTTGGAATTTTTTCCAAAATAGGATAAAATCAGCGCGAATTTTTTAAAATTTAAAGTTAGATTTTAATTAATTACTATATAATAAAAAATATAAACTAATAATTGCTAAAGGTTAAAATTTGATGTTTTTCGGCAAAATTTTAAAATTTTACGCGCACGGATTTGCTTCGATGAAGCTTGGCAAAACGCTATGGGCGGTGATTTTGATCAAGCTATTTATAATTTTTGTGCTACTTAAATTTTTCATTTTCGACGAAAACTTGGATTCTAAATTTAAAACCGATCAAGAAAAAATCGATTTCATCTATAAAAATTTGACTAAGGAGTAGGAATGCAAGAGCTTGCTAGCGTGGATTGGTCGAGGGCGCAGTTTGCGCTCACGGCGCTTTATCACTTTCTTTTCGTGCCCCTAACGCTGGGGCTTAGCTTTATCGTGGCGTTTATGGAGAGCCTATATGTCGCGACCGGTAAGCAGGAGTGGCTCAAGATCACTAAATTTTGGCTGCGCCTTTTCGGTATAAATTTCGCCATCGGCGTCGCGACCGGCATCATAATGGAGTTTGAGTTCGGCACCAACTGGGCGAATTATAGCTGGTTCGTGGGCGATATCTTCGGCGCGCCGCTTGCGATTGAGGGCTTGCTCGCGTTTTTCTTAGAGGCTACCTTCTTTGCGGTAATGTTCTTCGGCTGGGACCGCGTAAGCAAGAAATTCCATCTTCTCTCGACCTGGCTCGTGGCGATCGGATCAAATTTAAGCGCGTATTGGATTCTAATTGCGAATGCTTGGATGCAAAACCCTGTTGGTACGAGCTTTAATCCAGATACGATGCGCAACGAGATGAGCAATTTTTTAGATATTGCGCTATCTCACTTCGGAGTGGCTAAATTTTTACATACCGTCGGCGGCGGCTACATTACCGCGGCGCTTTTCGTGCTTGGAATTTCGGCGTTTTATATGTTAAAAAACAAAGACTTCGCGCTTGCTAAAAAAAGCTTCATCGTAGCGGCAAGCTTCGGTATGCTAAGCTCGCTTTTCGTGCTATTTAGCGGCGACGAGAGCGCCTATCAGGTCGCGCAAAAGCAGCCGATGAAGCTTGCGGCGATGGAGGGGCTGTATAAAGGTGAAGTAAACGCGGGCATCGTCGCGGCTGGAGTTTTAAATCCGAGCAAAACCGCGGGAGACGATAAGGAGCCGTTTTTATTTGAGATCAAGGCGCCTTATGCGCTAGGGCTGATGGCTACGAGAGGGCTTGATAATTTCACGCCGGGCATCGATGATTTGGTATTTGGAAACGAAAAATTCGGCATCGAAGGCGCGGATAAAAAGATCGAAAAAGGCAAAATCGCCCTGCAAGCGCTAAAGGATTACAAGCTCGCCAAAGACGCGAATGACACCGCGGCGATGCAGCAGGCGCGCGAAATTTTATTCGGCGATCAAAATATGCAAAATTTAGGCTACGGCTACTTTGACGACGCGAAGCAGATCGTCCCTCCCGTGGCGCTTACATTTTATAGCTTCCACGTGATGGTGGCTTTGGGAAGCTATTTTATCTTGCTATTTTTCGTAACGCTATTTTTGGCGATGCGAAAGAATCTCGCCGAATACAAGAAAATTCTATGGCTTTGCGTATTTAGCATCCCTCTGGGATACGTCGCGTGCGAGGCGGGCTGGATAGTAGCCGAAGTAGGGCGCCAGCCGTGGGCGATACAAGATCTCATGCCGGTGGGCGTAGCGGCTACGAGCCTAGCAGGGACGAACATAATAATCTCGTTTATGCTCTTTGCGGTTTTATTTACGGTTTTATTTATAGCCGAGATAAAGATCATGCTAAAACAGATAAAGATAGGATTTTAAGATGCACGAAATTTTTCAAATTTATTGGTGGTGCGTGGTTTCGCTTCTGGGCGGAATTTTGGTTTTTATGCTCTTCGTGCAGGGCGGTCAGACGCTGCTTTTTACGCTGGCGAAAAATGAGACCGAGAAGGATTTTATAATAAATTCTATCGGCAAGAAATGGGAGCTTACCTTTACTACGCTCGTGATGTTTGGCGGGGCGTGCTTTGCGGCGTTTCCGCTATTTTATGCGACAAGCTTCGGCGGGGCGTATTGGGCGTGGATGGCTCTGCTTTTTTGCTTTATAATCCAAGCCGTCGCCTACGAATACAGAAAAAAGCCCGATAATTTCTTGGGCGCCAAGACCTATGAAGTCTTTCTTTTCATAAACGGCTCGCTAGGCACGATCCTGCTTGGCATCATCGTCTCGACGCTTTTTAGCGGCAGCGAGTTTGCGCTGGGCGATAATAATTTCGTGCAGTGGAAAAACCCCGCTCGCGGACTTGAAGCGCTAGCAAATCCATTTAATTACATCTTGGGAGTTGCGCTATTTTTCTGCGCCAGAACTGGAGCGAGCTTATATTTGATGAATAATATAGCCGAGCCCGAAATGATCGCCAAACTCAAAGCCTCGCTTAAATTTAACGCTAGCGCGTTTTTGGTTTTTTTCATCGCGTTTTTGGCGTGGGTCTTGCTAAAGCAGGGCTATGCAGTCGGCGCCGGCGGCGTCGTAAGCCTCGAGAGCTTTAAGTATCTGCACAATTACCTAAGCCTGCCTGCGGCGCTAATCTTGCTGCTGCTGGGCGTTGTGCTGGTGCTGGTGGGGATATTCAAAGGCGCATTTACAAGCAGCGTGCGCGGAGTATTTTTCTACGGCGTGGGCGTCGTATGCGCGGTAACGAGCGTATTTTTGATCCTAGGACTAAATCACACGGCGTTTTATCCGTCAAATTTCGACCTGCAAAGCTCGCTTTCGATAAGCAATGCAAGCTCGAGCCTCTATACGCTTAAGACGATGTTTTACGTGTCGTTTATAGTGCCTTTCGTGCTGGGCTATATTAGCTACGTTTGGTGGCTGATGGATGCTAAAAAACTCGATAAAGAAGGGCTTTCAAACGAGCATTATTAGGCACGCCAGCTCTAGTGCGGCTTCCGCGCGCCGTGTGGCGGCGAGAAGCTGCTCGCGTGCGCGGCACTGCGTGCTTTTGCGCTTGGTTAAATTTCATATCGACGGCGCTTTTTACGTGCCGCATTATAAAAATTTTAAGGATTAAAAATGATCAAATCTTTAGTTTTCATCGCGATTTGGATAATCTTGCTAATCGCGAGCTATAAATTTATAAAGCTAAACATTACTCATCAAGAAAAAAGAGAGCAGTAAAAGCGTAGAAATTTTAAAAGCTTGCAACCCTGGAATTTCGCTTTAAATTTAAAAAGCGAAATTCCTGCGCAAGGTGCGGGCGAAATTTTATCTAGCCCTTGTAGTCGATATTTTTTTCGAATTCTTTAAGTCGCATATGGATTGAGCGAAGCTCCGTGATCGTCGTCCAGTTATTCATAAAAATACTAAAACTTCCGCGCACTTGATTAAAGGCGTTGCTTACCTGCACCAACACACCCAAAGTGATCGCCTGAGTAAAAATACCAGGACCGACCAAAAAGTAAGGCACTAAAATTAAAATTTGAGAAAAAGAGCGAAGCCATAGATCGAAATAACAAAGATGCAAATATAACTTGTAATAGTTATGCTTCAGCTTCGCAAACAGCCCCCCAACTTGCTCCTGTCCCCCATAGTTGATTTTGTCATCCTCGGCTAAGACTAGCTCTTTACGAAAAGCCGCTTCTACCTTTTGATTGTCGTATTCCAGGCGCGGCAGGTACCAGCCCACTAACCACGAAATGATAAGTCCGCCGATGCTGACTCCCAGTGCGATCCATACGAGAGAGCCCGGTGTTTCGTTTAAAAAAGGTATCTTGACCTTTGCGCTAAGCTCCCAAAGCACGGGGATGAACGCGATTAGCGTTAAAATCGCAGATAGCACTCGCGAACCGATATCTTCTAAGATGCGCGCAAAGCGAAGAGCGTCTTCTTGGATACGCTGCGAGCTTCCCTCTACGTCGTGTTCGACATTTTTCCAATATTTAAAATATGAAAACGTAATCGCCTCGCGCCATTGAAACACCCAGAGTCTAACGACGTACCTCTCAAGAACGCCCACTAAAACTAAAGGGATGGCGATCCACAAAAATATAAACATCTGGTTCCAAAAATCGTCTATGGTGTGGTTTTTGGCATCTTGAGCCAGATCGTAAAAGGAGCGGTTCCATTTATTGTATTGCACCATCAGATCCACTTCAAAAATTTGCACCAAAATAATAAAAATTAGACCCGAATAAGCAAAGAATGCGTATTTTTTGCTCTTAAAAAACGATGAAAACATTAAATTCCTTTATTCTTTCGGTTGTGTTTCTTGCGGTTTTGTATCGCTGCTTGGTTTTGGATTTAAGATTGCCGTAAATAGATGCTCGCGAAGCATCTGCGCCGCTTCTTGCACGTCCGCGCTTTTTACCGCGTTTACGTGCGCCGCGTAGCTCTTTTCGTCGTAGAGCGGATAACCGTAAAGCTCGTGCGCAGTGATATTAGCAAGCCAAAAATCATTCGTCTGCGCAGCTCTTTTGGTTGATAGAATTTGTGCTTTTTTGAAATTTGCCAGCTCGCTATCTTTTGCGCTGGAGCTTTCGATCTGTTTTAAAATTTCACTCACGCTTGCTGCAACCGCACTGGCGTCTTTCGGCTCGGTAGAAAACGATACATTCAAGCTCGCTGCGATTTGTGGCTCACGCACATAGGCGTTATGCACCATCGCCGAGTAAATTTGTCCGCGCGCCTCGCGGATCTGCTCGACGATACGATTGCTTAGCACGCTTTTTAACGCTTGAAATTTATAAGTGTCTGCAAAGTCGAAATTTTGCAGCTCATAGTTTGAAAAAATCATCCGAACTTCGCTTTTATCACTATCGCCGTAGTCTTGCACAATCTCGCCGCTAGAAGTATTTAGCATCAAAGTTTTAGGTGTAGCGCTGCTTGCGCCAGGCTTTAGATTGCCGATATATTTGGCTAGGATTTGTTTTGCGCGTGCAGGCTCAAAATCGCCGCTAAGCACAAAGATAAAATCTCCAGCACCTGAAAAAATTTCATCCGCATCGCGCTGTAAATCGGCAAGATTTGCGCTCTTTACGTCATCTGCGCTAAGCGGCTGCTTGCGAGCCATATCTCCTGAATATAGAGATTTTAAAATTTGCTCGCCGAATTTAAATTCCGCCGTCTCGTCTCGTAGCGCAATCGCCGAAAGCGCGTCGGTTTTGTATTTTGTAAGCGAGCTTGCATGAATTAGCGGCTCGCTAAATCTCGCGTAAAGTTCGCGTGTCATCGCCTCCAAATCCGCTCCTGCGCCTCTAAAGCCGCAGTCTGCGTCATCCATCCTAAATCTTAGTTTATAATCAAATTTTGAGGTCAAGCGTCCAGCTTCGTATTCGTTTAGCTCGCCTATGGTGCCCGAGTTTAGCAGCGCGGTTAGAATTTCGCCACGAGCCTTGCCGAAATGCGCGTAGCCACCTTTTTTAACGGCTGCGAGGGCGATTTTATTTTTCTCGCTTTTAAGAGGCTTTAAAATTACCTTCGCGCCGTTTTTAAACTCCAAAATTTCAGTGCCGCTAGCGCCTTTTTGCGCTTTAAATTCCGTCTCTTTTAAATCTGCTCCCGCAAGCTGCTTGGAAGCAAGCTTCGAAGCAGCGAAATTAAACGGCACCGCTTTTTCGTAGAGCAACTCCGCATCTTTTTGGCTAATGCCTAAATCTTTTGCAGAGATAATCTCCGTAAATCTCGCTCCATCCGTTATCTTTGAGAAAAATTTATTAACATCTGCTAGCGTTATTTCTTCTAACGCCTTGAGGCTTAGATCGTGCTCGTCTTGCTTACTAAGCTTTACATTGCCGTTTTGTACGAAATCAAGTAATGCTCCTATTTGCGCACTTTGTGTATCGTTTTTAAGCAGATCGGCTTGCACTTGATGTTTAAATTCCGCCTTAACGCTATCAAAATCGTCATTGTTAAATCCGTGTTCGCGCACCCCTTTGATCGCGCTAAAAAGACTACTTAGCGTGGCGTTGGCGTCGAAATTAAAAATATTCGCGCTTATGCTGTATAGTCTGCGGTTTTTAAACAGATCGTCCGAGCCGAAATAGGCTTTAAGCGGAATTTTGGCATTCACATTCATCGCGTCGTATCCAAGCTCCATCAGCCTCGATACGTAGGCTTGCAGCCACTCATTTTTAAGCGCACCGTAGCTATTTAGCGGCTCATATTTGCCTGCGTAAAGCACGCTAGCGACATTAGTGCCGAGCTCGGGCTCTACGGTGCTTGCTAGCCCGCCTTCAAATGGGCGTAGGCTAAGATCGCGCGGGATTTTTTCGCCGTGCGCAGAAAGAGAGCTAAAATTTTGCTTGATTAGGTTTTTAATCTGCTCAATGTTTACGTCGCCCACGACTATGATGCTAATGGCGCTAGGAAGGTAGTTGCGCGCATAGAATTTTTTTAGTTGCTCGCCAGTGGCGCCTTTGATGATTTCATTTTGTCCAATCGGAAAGCGTCTGGAAAATATGGAATTAGGGTATAAATATGTGGCGCGCTTTTCATAAAATCGCCTCTCAAAGCCTTTTTTTGCTTCTTCTAATATGACGCCTTTTTCCTTTTGCGTTTCGTTCTCGTCAAATTTCACGCCGCCTGCATAATCGCGCAGCACCAAAAATATGTCCTTTAGCGTCTCATCGCTTACTTGGGCTTGGATGTTGTAGGTGGTGTTTTCAAAGCCAGTCTGTGCATTGAGATCGGCGCCGAATTTTACTCCCAGGCGCTGCAAGGTATGGACTAGCTCGTTTTTATCAAAATGTTCGCTGCCATTGAACGCCATATGCTCGACGAAATGCGCAAGACCCTGCTCGTCGTCATTTTCATCGACACTGCCCGCAGCTACGTTGAGGTAAAAAAGCGCGCTATTTTTCGGCACGTCGTTTTTGAGGATATAAAATTTCACGCCGTTTGCCAGCTTTCCGTGCACTACACTAGGATCGAGCTTAAGTGGCGCGTCCGGGTTGGTATCTGCGGAGTAAAGGCTCAAAGAGCAAAGCAGGGCGGAGATAAAAAATATAAGCTTTTTCATAATTGTCCTTGGATTTAAAAACTTGCGATTGTAACAAAAGCTAGTTTAAAGTATGATTTTGCGAGCTTTGTTATGGATGGAATTTTGCCAAGGATTTGAGGTTTTACTCGCGGTTTTAAAATTTTACTTGTAGAATTTCAAGAAATGGAATTTTTGGAATTCCGCCGCCGCGACTTAAAATTTTGGCAGCGGAATTTAGAAAGCTTTGCTAGCTTTAATAGCCTGCGCAAGGCTAAATTTAAACCTTACGCAGTTAGAATTTGTACGCCAGCGCGAAGAATTTTACAACTTATAGTTTGCTCGCATTTTTGCCTAGATAATCTGCGACGCCTTTAGGGTCTGCTTTCATCCCTGCGTCGCCTTTGTGCCAGCCTGCAGGGCAGACCTCGCCGTGCTCGTTCGTAAATAGCATCGTATCGACCATGCGAAGCATCTCATCGATATTTCTGCCAAGCGGTAGGTCGTTGATGACGGCGTGGCGGACGGTGCCGTCTTTATCAAGCAGGAAGCTGCCGCGAAGCGCTACGGCGTTGCCGAACAGCACGTCGAAGCTGCGCGCGATGTCCTTCGTGATGTCTGAGACAAGTGGGAACTGCACTTTGCCGATACCGCCTGCATTTACCGGAGTATTTTTCCATGCAAGATGCGTAAATTCGCTATCGCAGCTAACGCCGATAACTTCGATACCTTTGGATTTGAAATCTTGATATCTGTGATCGAACGCGATGATCTCGCTCGGGCAGACGAAGGTAAAATCTTTTGGATAAAAGAATACGACCGCGCCTTTTTCGCCGATATTTTTATAGAGGTTGAAATCCTCAACTATTTCGTTGTTGCCTAAAACCGCGCTCGCCGTGAAATCAACGGCTTTGTTGGTTACTATCATTTGTTTCTCCTTGTTAATAAAATTTATGATGGCGATTATACATTTTAAAACTTTAGATTTGCTGAAATTTGATGAAAATTTTTATATAATAAATTTTATTTATCCAATAATATTACTTTTATAATTTTTTAAATTTAGTATGTTATCATCGCGCTTCATTTTTTGATAAAGGAGAAAAAATGGCTGTAAAAATCACCGATATTTGCATTAGCTGCGGCTCATGCATCGACGAATGCCCGGTAAATGCGATCGTGGACGATAGCGATAATCCAAGCGGCGAGGATAGCTACTACGTATATGCCGATAAATGCGTCGAGTGCGTCGGTTACAACGACGAGCCTGCGTGCGCTAGCGCCTGTCCGACCGACGGCTGTATCGTCTGGAGCGACATCGTAGCGGGTCAACCTAGCAGGGATAGTATAGGTGCGGATCTACGCAGCGGAGATACCCCGGTATTTGCTTAGCAGATAAAATTCCGCGATCAAATGCGCGGAATTTTAATTCATTCAATCCTTAAATAAATTTTAACCTATTTTTCGATACAATCCGCCTTTCACTTTAAGGAGATTATATGCAGCAAACGCTTTCTATTATTAAGCCTGATGCCGTTAAAAAAGGCGTTATCGGCAAAATTATCGATCGTTTCGAAAGCCACGGACTAAGAATCGCAGCGGCTAAAAAATTATGCCTAAGCGCCGAAGATGCAGGTAAATTTTATGAAATTCACAAGGATCGCCCTTTTTATAGGGATCTGATTGAGTTCATGACTAGCGGCCCGGTGGTCGTAATGGTGCTTGAAGGCGACGATGCCGTAGCTAAAAATCGTGCGCTAATGGGCGCTACCGATCCGAAAAAAGCCGATAAAGGCACGATCAGAGCGGACTTTGCGGACAGTATCGACGCTAACGCCGTTCACGGCAGCGATAGCCTAGAAAACGCAAAAACCGAGATCGCATTTTTCTTTGCAAAAAGAGAAATTTGCTAAGAGTTCCACGTGAAGATCGCTTTTGCTAAAATTTCCGCATCGCCCGTGCCGTTTGAAATTTCGAGGGACAGACTTACGCTTAGCGGAAATTTAAAACGAAAAGACTCTAAGTTTATCGAGTGCAAGGGCGAAATTAAGGGTAAAATTCCATACATTTGCGACCGCTGCGGCAAGGAATTTGATCTTGACGTAAATGAGAGCGTAAATTTGCTTTTAAGCGAAGGCATTTTTAACGACGAAAGGCGCGAGAGCTTGGACGTTATGGAGTTTTTCGGCACCGAAGTTGATCTGGATGAAATTTTAAGAAGCGAAACGGAAGCTTTCAAAAGCGACTATTTTTATTGCGAAAATTGCAAAAATTTAAATTTATAAAGGAGAAAAAATGGCAGTTCCAAAGCGAAGAGTTAGTAAAACTCGTGCGGCAAAAAGACGCACTCACTACAAAGTGACCCTTCCAATCCCCGTCAAAGATAAAGACGGAAGCTGGAAAATTCCGCATAGAATAAACAAAACTACGGGCGAATATTAATCCGATGATTTGCGTTGCTGTAGACGCGATGGGCGGTGATTTCGGCTGCGAGCCGATAATAAACGGAGTCGTAGATGCGCTGCGAGAGCGTAAATTTAATGCGTTTTTGGTAGGCGACGAAGCGCAAATCAAGCCTTTTATTCCACAAGATCAAGGCTTTGAGAAATATATTACTTACGTAGCTGCAAGCGAAGTTTTCGAGATGAAAGAGGGCGCAACCGACGCTCTCAAACGCAAAGAAAGCAGCATCTTTAAAGCGGTCGATCTAGTAAAAGACGGCACTTGCAAAGCCGTGGTATCAGCAGGACATAGCGGCGCTACGATGAGCCTTGCTACGCTTCGCATAGGAAGGCTGAAAGGTATTTTACGCCCGGCGATTGCTACGCTGATGCCAAATTCCATAGGTGGACGCACGCTTGTGCTGGATGTGGGCGCTTATGTGGATTGTAAGCCTGAGAATTTGTTTCAATTCGCGATTATGGGCGAAGCATACGCCAAGGAGATTATGGGTCTAAACGCACCACGCATCGGCTTATTATCCAACGGCGAGGAGGATAGTAAAGGCAACGAGGTAACAAAAGAAACCTTTCATATGCTTAAGAAGATGCAAAATTTTATTGGTAATGTCGAAGGCAATCAAATTTTTGATGGCTCGGTAGACGTGGTCGTGTGCGACGGATTTATCGGCAACATTATGCTAAAATCCAGCGAAGGCGTCGCGAGCGCTATCGGCAAACTTATTAAAAACGAAACTAAAAAATCTCCGATTGCTATCGCAGGATCTATCTTGATGAAGCGCGTCTTTAAAATTATCAAAAAAAGCACGGATTATGACGAATATGGCGGTGCGCCGCTTTTAGGCGTCAAAGAATGCGTCATCATAAGCCATGGCAAAAGCACTCCGAAAGCCGTTAAAAACGCGATCTTTCAAGCGCTTAAATTTGCAGATTCTAAAATCAACTCCGCGATAGAAAGCGAAATTTCTTCAAACGAATAGGAAAACGAATGCAAAAAGCCTCGATGATCTCAATCGCAGCATACGCGCCGAGCGAAATTTTAACCAATTTCGATCTTGAAAAGATGGTTGAAACGAGCGATGAATGGATTGTCAAGCGAACAGGCATTCATGAGCGCCGTATCGCGAAGGGCGAGAGTACTAGTGATCTAGGCGCGAAAGCGGCATTAAAGGCGATCGAGCGTAGCGGCTTACAAAAAAACGAGATCGATGCGATAATTTGTGCCACGATCTCGCCCGATTATTTCTGTATGCCCTCGACCGCGTGCGTCATCGCAGAAAAACTGGGTTTGGGCTTCGGCATCACGGCGTTTGATATAAATGCCGCCTGTACGGGCTTCATCTATCTTTTGGAGCTTGCAAAATCCCTCATCGAAAGCGGTGCTAAAAAACACGTATTGATAATCGGCACGGAAAAGTTAAGCTCGATAGTCGATTGGAACGATCGCGCTACGTGCATACTCTTCGGCGACGGCGCGGGCGCTGCGGTTATCGCGGCACGCGATGATAACGAAATCATCGACATTCATACCGCTAGCGACGGCAGCAAGGGTGATCTTCTCATCACCGCAGCCCCGGGTAGCGTCAATCCACTCAGCCAAAAAATCATCGACGAAAAGCTAGGCTTCATGCAGATGGCGGGGCGCGAGGTCTTTAAAATCGCGGTGCCGACGCTTAGTAACGACGTCGTGGAGATTTTGGCGAAAAATAAAATTTTGCCCGAGCAGGTCGATCTTTTCATCCCGCATCAGGCAAATTTACGCATCATCGAGGCGGTTAAGGCGAGACTGGAATTTAGCGACGAGCAGTGCGTGCTTACGATCGGCAAATACGGCAACACGAGCTCGGCGTCGATCCCGATGGCGATCAACGACGCTTACGAGAGCGGCAGACTCAAAAACGGCTCGCTTATGCTTTTGGATGCGTTCGGCGGCGGCTTTACCTGGGGTAGCGCGCTTTTAAAATTCGGCGGCAAGAGCATAAACTAGCGCTTTTTAAATTTTATTATCTTTGAATTTCGCCATATTTAAGAGTTAAAATTCCAAGCTTATTTATAAAACTAATTTCAAATTTATATTTATTCCGAGTTAGGTCTCAAAATTTTAAAATACGAAGTGTTTGCGATAAGAATCATATTATAATCTTGCGTAGTTTGAGTATTGGTTTTCTGTGCGAGATTATAAAACGACATTAGTTTGAGCGCCTATCGCTTTTGACGATGGGCTTTTCAAATACAAAAGAAATCAAATATGCGATAGCCTAAATGGGTGTTAATTTCAGCTGATTCTATACATTAACGGCTTTTAATTAGCTGCAAAGCTCGGTAAGTATTTTACGGCGGCGTATGTGGATCTTTTGAGTGACCTACACATAGGCTATAGAATAAAATTCAAATACCAAAACGCTTACAACAGCAAGCATCAAATTGCCTTAGATTTAAAATTTAGCATAAACACCGGTAATTTAATCAAATACCGAAAACGAGGCTATAAAGGATTGCTATGCCATGAGCGAAGAAGCGTTGTATCTCTAAATATCTATAGGGTGTTAAAATCTCCAGCTATCTCCCGTTATACAATATACATTATCTCTGTGTAGATAGCGGCGAGCCGGAAGGCGCGGTCGCGTCAGCTGCAGACTGAAACGGTCAATGCGTTTAGTTTTAGTGCGAAAACTACAGCGATTTATAGGTTTTGATGGTAGGTCCAGCTCAATGCCATTGCAAGCATTGAAAAATTTTAGCACGAAATATCATCTTGCAGTTATGGATGGCAGTTATTAAAGCATATTATTGGGGCAATTTTTTATAAATTTTAAGTTCAAATTCCGTTCGGATAAAATTTCGATTATTTTTTAGAAAGCGATCCGAAATTATCTAAAATTCCTCCGCTAGCTTGGACTATCTAGCGTTTTGTTAGTGCGCTCGGTTTAAAATTTTAAATAACGTAAAATCCCAAATTCTCGTGCTTAAGGATAATTTTTCTGATCTCTTTTAGTAAGCTGAGCGAGGCTTCGATTTCGACGCGGCGGGTGCTTACGCTCTCGATGTTCGCGCCTACGCTTACGCCTTTTGCGAGGGCGTATTTATAGATGAAATCAAACATCTCTGCACACAGCGCTGTTGAACTTTGCAAAATATCGACGCTGCTTTGCAGCCGTTGCTGCAAAAAATCCGGCACCGAGATACCAAGCCATTTCATAAACTCAAGCGTCTTTAGGCTGCCGCACGGCGTGAAAGTAAAGATTATAGGCACTTTTTTGCACTCCAAAGCAGCGTAATCGTCGATGAAATCTTTGGCATTTTGCACATTATAAACCGCCTGAGTGATAAAAAATTCGCACCCGTCCGCAGTCTTCTCCGCGATTTTTAGGTGCTCGTCGCGGCTCTTTTCATGGCGCTCGGGTATGCAGATGCCGCCTAGACAAAGATGCGGCGCCACGAGTCGCTTGATCTCATAGGCGCGGCTTAGATGCAGCTTGCATTCTTCATTTTTAGAACTCGCCCCCACGAAAACACCGAGCCCGCTTGCGGCATGTCTTAGAATTTCGCAAAATTCCGCTTCATCATATTTGCCTACCGCGCGGTAGATGATCGCTTCTTTATCGGTGTGTAGATACTGCGTGTAATAGTGCGCAGGATCGATCGTATGCACAAAAGGGAAGGTCCGCTCATCTTTCGTGCGCGCGCTTTCATCTTGTAGATCGTAGATGACGATGCCGTCGCATTCGCATTCGCCTAGGCGTTGCGACCACGCCGTACCCAGGCGCTCGAGCTCGTCTTGAGAGGACGTGATTTTAGGTGGAACGATGCCGTAGAGCAAAATTCCGCTTTTTCCGTTTCTAATTTTTTCTTTTAACACTTGTCATTCCTTGATTTTTCGCGCATTTTAGCAAATTTAAATTTAAAAATTTAAATGATATAATGCCGCGCAAATTGCAAATTTAAGGAAGGTAATGAAAACGCTTCAAGAAAATTTAAAGCTTTTTTATCTGGGGCTTGAAAACGGTGAGCCGTTTTTTTATAAAAACAAGGATCTGACGACGCACGCGCTCATCATAGGAATGACCGGCAGCGGCAAAACGGGGCTTGGTATCACGCTGCTAGAGGAAGCCGCGATCGATAATATCCCATCCATCATCATCGACCCTAAGGGCGATCTGACAAATTTAGCTCTTACCTTTCCGCAGATGAGGGCTGAAGATTTTGAGCCCTATATCGACGAGGCCGAGGCGCAAAACAAAGGTCTTAGCGTGCGCGAGTACGCAGAACAGACCGCAAGTACTTGGCGCAAGGGGATTGAGGGCTCATATCAAGACCTGGCGCGGGTGGAGCTTTTGAAAAACAGCGCCGATTTTAGAATTTATACGCCCAAATCAAGCGCAGGCCTTGGAATTAGCCTGCTAAGCGACTTTGAAGCGCCGAAGGGCTTAAACGAAGAGGATCTGAACAACTACGTAGGCGGCATCGCTACTAGCGTGCTAAGCCTTGCAGGGATTAGCAGCGATAATCTCAGCTCGCCGGAATTTTTACTAATCAGCCAAATTTTAACCTATCATTTCGGCAGGGGCGAGGGGGTGAGCGTGGTGGATCTCATCGCGCAGATCGGCAATCCGCCATTTGATAAAATCGGCGTTTTCGATGTTAATACTTTTTTTCCGAGCGATAAGCGAATGGCGCTTGCGATGAAGATTAACGCGCTCATCGCAAGCCCAAGTTTTAAGCTTTGGTGCGAGGGCGAGCGGCTAAATATCGCCAAGATGCTATTTGATGAAAACGGCAGGGCGAGGGCGAATATATTTTCCATCGCGCATCTAAACGACGATGAGAGGATGTTTTTCGTCACGCTGCTTTTGGGCGAGATGATCAAATGGATGCGCACCACCAGCGGCACCAGCTCGCTACGCGCAGTACTTTATATGGATGAAATTTACGGCTTCTTCCCGCCAAACGGCAATCCGCCGAGCAAAACTCCGATGCTTACGCTGCTAAAGCAGGCTCGCGCGTTCGGCCTCGGTTGCGTATTATCGACGCAAAATCCGGTCGATCTCGATTATAAGGGACTTAGCAATATCGGTACGTGGTTTATCGGACGCTTGCAAACCGCACAGGATAAGGAGCGCGTCATCAGCGGTCTAAGCGGCATCGGCTCAAATCCGATCGACAAAAGCGTGCTTATGGAGAAAATTTCAAATCTCAAAAAGCGAAATTTTTTGGTAAAAAACATCAACGAGGACGTGCTGCGAGTGATCGAGACGCGCTTTGCGCTAAGCTATCTAAAGGGTCCTTTAAGTAACGAGCAAATTTCAAATTTAATGAAAGACAAAAAGGCTGAAATTTCGTCTGTGTCGGGCGCCGCGCAAGGCGTTAAATCCGCCGGTGCCGCCAAGCCCGTAGTTTCAGCTGAAATTTCGCAGCTTTACAGCTACGGCGCGAGCCTTGAGCTAAGCCCGTATCTGTATGCAAGCGCAAAGATGCGATTTTGCGACAAGGGAGTCGATTTTACGCAGCAGTGCTCCTTTTTGCTTTCGCTTTCGGACGTAAGCGAAATAGATTGGGGCGAGGCCAGCACGCGAGAAGTTGCAAATTTAAGCGGGCAGGAGCAGGCGGGCTCGCTCTATGGCGCGCTTCCTAGCTTTATCGCGGGAGCAAAAAATTTAAACGCTCAGCTTAAAAGCTTTAAGGAGTGGCTATATCGCAATGAAAAACTCGAGCTTTTTAGCGCGCTTGATCTGCTCTCAAAACCGGGCGAGAGCAAGGAGGAGTTTTTCGTACGCCTAAGCGATAAGGCAAATGAAGCTTTAGAGGCCAAAACCGACGAGATCACAGCTAAATTTGAAAAGGAAAAGGCGCGCCTTGAGGATAAAATTTCGCGCGCTAGCGAAAAGTATGAAAAGGAAAAGGGCGACGTGCTAAGTCGCGGGGTGGATGCGGCGCTAAACATAGGCGGAGCGATCTTAGGCGCGTTTTTAGGTCGCTCGCGCAGCGCCGGCAATATCTCTAAAGCGATCAGCGGAGCTAAAAGCGCGCATAAAATTTTAAACGAACGAAGCGAAGCCAAAAACGCACAAAACAGCCTAAACGCGCTGCAAGATGAGCTGGAGGTCCTTACGCAGAAATTTGAGGCTGAAGTGGACGCGCTAAAACAGAGCCTGGATCTAAAAAATATTAAACTCGAAACGAAAGAAATTTCGCCGAAGAAAACCGACATCTACGACGAGAAAATTTCGCTACTTTGGAAGAGCTAAAGGGAGAATTTTATGGATAAACTTAGTGAAATTTTAAATATCATATACGCCGCACTCTGCGATCCTAGCTCAAAATATTTTCTAGGAGATGAGCATGGAATTCTAGGAAGCGGAATTCTTGGAATTTTATATAGGACATTTACGGCGCCGAATTTTTGGTGCTACTTTGCTGCGTATCTGATCGCTGCGATCCCCTTTGGGCTTTTGATCGGCAGATACCTAGGCGGCGTGGATATCAAAAGCGAAGGCAGCGGCTCCATAGGTGCCACCAACGTCCTTCGCGTCTTAAAAACTCGCGATCCGCAAAAAGCAAAAAAGCTCGCGATCCTCACCGTCGCCTGCGACGCGCTAAAGGGCGTCCTGCCGATACTGATCGCGCGGGCTTTGGGCTTTGATGAAAACGTGCTATGGAGCATGGCTGTCTTTGCAGTACTTGGGCATTGCTTTAGTCCGTATCTGAAATTTAACGGCGGCAAGGGCATTGCGACGGGAGCCGGCGTGCTTGCTTGCTTTATTCCTATCGAGCTTATCATCGCGCTTGCCGTTTGGTTTGTAGTCGGCAAGACGGTTAAAATTTCATCCGTAGCATCGCTTGCAGCGGCGCTTGCGCTAGTTATCGCTAGCTACGTGATCCATCCGCAGATGCCGGCGATCAACACTCATGCGCCGATCTTTCTGATAGTTTTCATCGTATTTTACAAACACGCGCCGAATATCGCCAGGCTGCTTAAGGGCGAGGAAAAGCGCGTAGTATGATTAAAATTTTAATCGAAAAGCTGGAATTCGGTGCGATAATCGGGACGCTGGATTTTGAGCGCAAGCGCGAGCAGCGCGTATGGGTGTGGGCGAAGTTTGGAGCAGAAGAATTTATCGATTACGCGCGGGTTTGCGAATATATCAAAGCGGAGTTTCGCGAGAAAAAATTTCGCCTCGTGGAGGACGCGCTAAGATACTTTGCGCAGGAGTTTCACTCAAAATTTCGATCGATGGATTATTTTTATATGAAAATTTTAAAGCCCGAAATTTTACAAGATGCGAGCGTCGGCGCGGAAATAGAGATAAAATTTTAAAATTTCTTTAAAAAATCTTGAAATTTTGCTTAAAATATGTTAAAATCGCCGCAAAATTTTAAGGCAAGGAAATTAAATGAGAATTTTAATAGTCGAGGACGAGGTGACTTTAAACAAGACGATAGCGGAGGGCTTGATGGAGTTCGGCTATCAGACGGATACTTCCGAGAGTTTTAAGGACGCAGAGTATTATATCGGCATTAGAAATTATGATTTGGTGCTAACCGATTGGATGCTAGCTGACGGCAACGGCATCGATCTCATCGCATTGGTTAAGCAAAAATCCGCGCGCACCTCTGTCGTCGTGCTATCTGCAAAAGACGATAAAGAAAGCGAGATCAAAGCGCTTCGCGCGGGCGCGGACGATTTTATCAAAAAACCTTTCGACTTTGATGTTTTAGTAGCGCGTCTCGAGGCTAGACTTCGCTTCGGCGGCTCAAATATCATCAAAATCGACGATCTTATCATCGATCCGGACGAGGAAAAGATCACATATCTAGGTCAAGAGATCGAGCTTAAGGGCAAGCCGTTTGAGGTGCTAACTCACTTGGCGCGCCACAGCGATCAGATCGTAAGCAAAGAGCAGCTATTAGATGCCATCTGGGAGGAGCCTGAGCTCGTTACGCCAAACGTCATCGAAGTCGCGATCAATCAAATTCGACAGAAAATGGATAAGCCTCTAAATATCTCTACGATCGAGACCGTTCGCAGACGCGGATATAGATTTTGCTTTCCACAAAAAGCCTAAGAGTCCGCTTTGTAATACAATTAGCATCCGCTTCGTTGATGCTAATTGTCATTTTTTCGGTAATGCTCTATAATTATATGAGAATTACCATCTTTGAAACTCCCGTTCAAAATTTAATCCAAAGAGCACAAAAAATCGTAGACGCCTCCGTGCCGCCTGAGAAAATTTCATCTTTTTTGCAAAACACGCCGGGCGAGTACGAAAGCAAAATCATCGAAAACGAAAGTATCAATAAACCTAAATTTGTCGAAAGCTCCGAGGATGGCAGGAGCTATTTACAGCTGTACTATCCTTATGGTAAGAATAAAATTTTAAGCATTAAAGCAGACGTGAGCATCTATGCAAACATCGTAAATCAAATACTCATCGACATAATTTTAGTAAATTTGACTATGATATTTTTGGTGGTGTTTTACGCGATGTTTCTCTCTCGCATGCTGCTAATGCCGATTAAGCTGATCAGCCAAAGGCTCGCCTCGGTGGATGAAAAATTTCTAAAGCCTATCGACGGGGCCGAAATCCCGAGCGAGTTTAATATGCTTTCAAACAGCATTAACCGCCTACTTGAGCGTATCGAGACTTTCATTTTGTATCAAAAAGAGCTTTTTATCGGCATCGCGCACGAGCTTAAGACCCCGCTTGCGGTTATGAAAACCAAAAACGAAGTTACCCTCATCAAGCCGCGCGAGAGCGAGAAATACGTCGAGGCGCTTAAAAATAATAACGACTCGATCGATAATATGAATAAAATGATCAGCTCCATCCTAGAGATAGGTCGGCAGGAGGGGGCGCAGTTCGAAGCGCCCGAGCAGACCGATATGATCGCGTATCTGCGGGAGCTATGCGTGGGCTTTAAAATTTTAGCGCGCACGGCAGGCAAGGACTTGACGATGGATCTTAAGCCTGAACAGCTTGAAATTTCGGTGCAGAAAAGCCTCTTTATGCACGTGATTCAAAATTTTATCCAAAACGCCATAAAATTTTCTCCGGACGGCGAAAAGGTACTGATCGAGAGCGAAATTTCGGACGGAAATTTCATAGTGCGGGTCGCAAACAAAGGCGAGCCGCTTAACGAAGAGATCGATTATTTCGCGCCTTTTAAGCGCTACGGCGGCAAACCGGGAGCCGGGCTCGGGCTATTTTTAGCCAAAAATGCTGCTCAAGCGATGGGTGCGCAAGTAGATCTTAAAAACGACAAAGGGCGCTCGCTAATCGTCGCGATTTTCAAACTTCCGCTAAAAAATTTAAGAAATAGCCCGAAATTCCGCTATTTTAAAACAAAATGAAGCTTTTTATGGTATAAACGCCATAAATTTTTTCGTAAGGTAAAATTATATGTCATTGTTGATTACAAAAGAATGCATCAGTTGCGACGCTTGCCGCGAGGAATGCCCTAATGAAGCTATTTTTGAGGATGAGCCGATATACATCATAGATGCCGATCGATGTTGCGAGTGCGTAGATGATTACTCTGAGCCTGCTTGCATCGTGGTCTGCCCAGTCGAGTGTATCATCACCGATCCCGATAATATCGAGACGGCGGACGAGCTGAAATACAAACACGTCCATATGGAAATTTAAATGCCCAAGCGCGTCGCAGTCATAGATCTGGGCTCAAATTCCGCTAGAGCCGTGATTTTTGAGCGCACGAGTAGGCTCGGATTTTTCATTTTGGCCGAGCATAAGATTAAGATCCGCCTAGGCGAGGGCGCTTATGAAAACGGCGGAATTTTAACTCCCGAAGCGATGCAGAAATGTCTGCTGGCGTTTAAAAAATTTAAAACCCTGGTATGCAATTACAAGGCTAAACGCGTGCTTTGCATCGGTACATCCGCGCTTCGCGATGCGCCGAACGGAGCCGAGTTTATAAATCTCGTCCGCAAGCAAACGGGCATTACGATCCGCAAGATAGACGGGCAGACGGAGGCTTATCTGGGTGCCTATGCGGCGCAAAATTTGCTTAGCGACTTTTCCGAGGGCGTTACGCTTGACATCGGCGGCGGCTCGACTGAGCTTGCTTACATAAAAAACGGTAGGATAGAAAATAAAATTTCTCTAAATTTAGGCACGGTGCGGCTAAAGGAGCTGTTTTTCGATCGCGGCGACACGAAGGGGCTGGAGAAATACATAAATAGCGCGATCTCGCAGGTAGGCGCCGAGTTTCGCACGCAAAATTTAATCGTAATGGGCGGCTCCGCGCGAGCGCTCTCCGGCGCCGTGATGAGCCTGCAAAACCATCCGCTAAAGATCGTGCATAATTTCAGCTATGATTATGAAAAATACGCGCCGTTTTTTGCCAAGCTGATGAGCGCAAAGACGCTTGATTTGGCGAAATTCCCGATCAAAAAAGACCGCTACGACACGATAAGAGAGGGCGCCATCATCTTCGATAAGATCGTAAGGCGCCTGGGAGCGAAAAAGATCATCACCAGTGGCGTGGGAGTGCGAGAGGGGGCGTTTTTAGGCTCGATTCTGCGCGGCGCAAACTTACCTAGAGGCTTTAATCCGAGCCTAAGAAGTCTTAAAGATCGCTTCGCTTCCGAGCCGAGCGAGGCTCCGAAGTTCGCAAAGGCGCTGTTTTGCGCGCTATCGCCTCTGCACGGCTTGAGCGAAAAATATATTAAAATTCTGCAGACCGCAGCATCGCTTTGCGAGATTGGGCGGGCGATCGGCTTTTATGCCAAGCATGAAACCAGCGCGGATATGGTGCTCGGTGGGCTGAACTACCGCACGACGCACAAAGAAAAGGCGCTAATAGCCGCGATCATCTCGATGCACGGAAAGCGCGAGCTGGGAGCTACGTTCGCGCCTTTGAGCGCGATTTTGCCGGACGCCGCCAAGCTTGCCTGGCTCAGCTATATTTTGGAGCTTGCGCGCCTCTTAAGCGAAAACGCACTAAAAAATTTAGAATTTTGCTTTGAAAATTCCACTCTTAAAATCTCCGGCGCGGATAATTTGATAATGCTTAAAGGAAGCCTTAAAAAGCTCTCAAAGCCCGCGATTTTTGCAATAAAATTTCTTTAAATAGCGCCCTGCTTGTCACGCAAGTTTAAGACGGGCGGAGTTCGTTTAATTTTATGAGCTTGAAGCGGGCGATAAATCCCTATCAATAGCTCTTTTTAAATTTTAATTCCATTCTTGGCTAAAGAATAGACGCTAAAAAATCCGTAGTCGGTGCGGACGTAAAGGCGCTCGCCTGCGATTTTAATAGCGGCGGTTTTAACGCAGTGCTCGCACTCAAACTCGCCTAAGAGGCGAAAATCCTCCAAGCCGAATGCTTTAAATCCACCATAAAAATACGTAAGAAAAATTTGATCGTTTGCGGCAAACCTCATTACGCTTCTTGGCAAGCTTTTTGGTACGCTTAGACGCTTTTTGCTTGCGACGTCCCAAAAATACAGCTCATCAAAGCCGTTATTTACGACCAAAATCGCGTCATTTTTGATAAGCCCCACGTTGAGGGAGTGTATATAGCCCACGTCGCATTCGATACGGCAAAGCTCGGCGAAGTCTTTTAGGTGGTAGAGCCTAGCGACATTTTTGCCGCCTTCATCCCCACAGGCTACGCAAATTTTATTGCCGAAGCCTATTGCTTTTGCAGAAAAATCCGTTTTAAAATTTAGCTTCTTGTCGCTTCCGAAAGCTAAAATTCCATCTGTGCCGCAGGCTAGAATTTCGCCGTTGCCGCTTAGAGCAGAGCTAAAGCCTCCCCCTGTGATACCCCAGGTTTCAAAAAGCCTACTGAATTTTTCTCCATCAAAAAGAAAGAATTCGTGGTCCAAATCAAGCACCAAGGCCTTTTTGGTAGCGGTCATTTTCCACGCTAAAATTTTTGGTAGCTTAATTTGCGCAAGAGTTCTTAGCTCGTCGTCCAGCATGATTAAATAATCGCAGCCATGCTCGTCAAAATTACATTTATAGACGTAAAATTTATCCTCAAACTCGGCAAATCCAAGCGCTCCGCTGTATCCGCCGCCGATATAGGCATGCGCTAGTGCCTCGCCGAATTTCGCTTCTTTGTTTTCATAGATGAAGCCCTTTTTTAGGGCATCAACTTGCTTTTTTACGAAAGCTTTTTGCAAGGCATCGCGATTTGCGAATTCTTTAGAGCTTAGCCTTTCTTTGCCGTTTTGTAGCGTCTTTGAAATCAAACTAAGCCCTTGCGTTTGAAGCAGGATCTCTTTCTCGCCATCGGTAAATTTTTTCATAGCAGCCCCTGGGTATAAATTTGAAGTCTAATTTTAGAATTTAAAAGCTTAAACTACCGGGCGCGGCAAAGCTATTTAAAATCTACCGAGCGCTTCTTTGACGTGATCCTCCGCCATATCGATATTCCACATCGGCTCAAAGACGAGATTGATCTCTACTTCGCCGACGCCGTCCACGCTCTCGGCACCCGCGCGTACCCATTCTACCATCATCTCATGCAGCGGGCACGACTGAGTCGATAGCGTCATCGTGACTTTGGCGTTGTTTGCCTCATCTACCGCTACGTCGTAGATGAGCCCTAGCGACACGACGTCAAAGCCCACCTCAGGGTCCACCACGGCGCGAAGTGCGTCGTAAATTTGTTCTTTCGTTACTTTCATTTTTCCTCTCCAAATTTTATGTAGTTAAAGATATTTACGGTGTTGATTAGCACCAAAATTATGCTTGCCGCTTGCAAGATCACCGCGGGCGTTAGCGCTCCAAAGCTCGCGCATGCAAGCGCTAAGATATTTGGCACGCAGGCTGCGTAGGCGATCTTTTTGATTATCATATCCTCAAGCATAGGGATTTTGCACTTACCCACGAAGGGCGAGACGTAGTGGTACCAGATGAGAAAGGGCGCGATTTTATAAAGGTGCGCGACGATAAATGCGAACAAAAAGCCGTATAGCAGCCAAAACGCCGCCGCATCCGCGCGACCCATGAGCCAAAATGCCGCGCTAAATCCCAAAGCCGCCAGCGAGATGTAGACGTTTAAATTCCAATAATCTATCGCTTTTCGCACGCGCCTAGCCAGGATATAGATCGCCTGAGCCGCAAAGCTCGCAAGCGCGGCAATTGCGATGAAAATTCCAAAGTCTTTTAGTAAAAACAGCCCCGCGAGCAGATACAACGCCAGCGAAGCTTTTGCTAGTGCGAAGCTTAGATCGTGCGCCAGGCTAAACATCGGCAGCAGCACGCACGCAGCGCCTACGATGACGAAAAATACAAAGCCTAGCACGAAGTATATGTGATAGGATAAAATTTCTGAAAAATACACTCCGAAAATCTCCACGCCGCTAAGCGCTAGCACGAGGGCAAAGCCAAGGCTGATCCCTACCGCCAAAAACGCAGCCGAGATCGCAAGCGCTACGGCGGGGAAGCTCCATTTGGGCGTGCCGATGAAGCTTAGCGCGTAGCAGATCGTAAAATAAAATAGGCTAAGCAGCAAAACGGCGCCGCCTGCGTGCATCAAAGGGATGCTTGAAAGCAGCAATCCCGCGCTTAGCAGAGCCACGCCCGCGCCGTAGGCGAAGAGATTTAAAAACGCAAATTTGACGGTGAAAAATTCCTTTTGGATAATGACCGAAGTAAGCTGATAGAGCGCTCCGATGATTATGCTGATTACGAAACCCAGCAAAAATACGTGAAAAAAGCTCGCCGTCTGCGGCGCTTGGATCGCGCCGAAATCCGCCTTTAAAAAGCTTGCCGCGCTTAGCAGCAAAAAGATAAAGCCGCAGATGAAATAGCCGCCTACGATGCGAAACGGCGGCGAAAATGTCGTGATATTCATCTAAATTTTAAAGTCCTTTAGCCGTGGCACTTCGCATCGGTATCGAAGCCCTCATTGACCGCGCCGGGCTTTAGACTGATGGTGAGCTTGACCGCGTCGCCGTCCAGATCCTCGCGTGCAATGTCAAATTTAGACTCGATTTTCGGGATCAGCCCCATCGGAAATTTATGATTGACCATGACGACCTTTTTGGTTTCGTCTTTTACGAAATTTAGCGCCACCAGCGCATTTACCATAGGCTCTGGCGGAACGCATTTGCGCGAATCAAAGCCGATGTATTCTACGCCGCCTTGCGATTTTTTATAAAATTTCACCGTAGCGCCCGCTGCGTCGAACTCCTGCCAGTCTGTGAAAAAATCCATACTTGATCCTTTTTTAAAATTTTGCGCGATTATATAGCAAATTTTAAAATTTTGAAATGAGGCAGGTCAAGTCCTATTCGGAATTTGTAAATTTAGCCGAATTTTAATACACTACGCGTTAAAATTCTAAATCCGAGGACCATTATGCAGACCATCACGATCATCGATACGTTCGGCTTTTTTTTCAGGCTCTACTACGCTATGAGCGGGCTTAAGACCAAAGACGGCAAACCCAGCGGCATGGTGAGCGGATTTGCGAGCTTCATCGCAAATCTTTCGAAGGAATTTAAGAGCGATTATATAATTTTCGCTCTGGATAGCAAGGGCAAGACCTTCCGCTCGGATATCGATCCTAACTACAAAACCAACCGCCAAGCCCCGCCGCCCGCGCTTTTGCAGCAGCTGCCGGTCTGCATCGAGATGATCGAAAAGATGGGGCTTTACTCGCTCGGACGCGAGGGCTATGAGGCGGACGATCTCATCGCAAGCGTCGTTAAAAAGCACGGCGCCACGCATAAAATCAACATCGTTACCTCCGACAAGGACCTGTATCAGCTCATCGGCGAAAACGTTAAAATTTACAGCCACGGCAAAAAGATGCTTTACGGCAGAGAGGAGTGCTTGCAGCGCTACGGCGTCTATCCCGAGCAGATCGTGGATTTTTTAGCGATCTGCGGCGACAGCGCCGATAATATCCCGGGCGTGCGGGGCATCGGCGATAAGGGAGCGAAGAAGCTTTTAGACGAATGGGGCTCGCTCGATGGGATCTATTCAAATTTAGACCGCCTGCCGCAAAACAAACAGCGCGAGTATCTGATAGAAGGGAAGCAGAGCGCCTACATAAGCAAGCGCCTGGCCACGCTTTACGACGAACTGGAAATCCCACCTTTAGAGGACGCGAAATTCCCGCAGCAAAATCCGCTTTTTAAAATTCGCGAAATTTTAAAAGATTATGCGCTAAACAGACTGCTGTCCGCGTTAAGCCTGCAGGAGCAGAACGGACTTGATCTTTGGGGCGAGGGCAAAGGCGCAAGCGTAAAAAGCTCCGTTTTGGGCGCGGGCGGGAAGGGCGCGGGCGCAGAGCCGTCTCACGGCGGCTCTATATTAGACGCTGCCGTAGGGGGGCTAGACGGGCAAAATTCTATCTCAGGCGGTTCCGCTTGCGGCGGGCAAAGCTGCGAGAGCGCTTTTAAAACGCCATTTGCGCCTATATGCATTACCGATGCCGCGGAGCTTGCGAGGCTGTGCGAGGGAGTGGGCGCCGAGACCTTAGTGAGCTTCGATACGGAAACTACTAGCATCGATAGCAAAAGCGCCAAGATCGTGGGCTTTTCGTTTGCGTTTAACGAGGAGCGCGCCTATTACGTCCCGCTCGCGCATAGCTATTTGGGCGCTCCGGCTCAAATTTCTTCGGACGCGGCAAAGGCTGCGATCGGCTCGCTGTTTCGCGGTTATGTCGTGGGGCAAAATTTAAAATACGATTTTGAGATCGTGAAAAATAATTTTAATATCGAGCCGCCTGCGCGCTTTGCCGATACGATGGTACTAGCATGGCTGCTTGATCCCGCAAACGCCGTGGGGATGGACTCTATCTCGCCGCGGTATCTGGGGTATGAGACTGTGCATTTCGGCGACGTCGTCAAAAAGGGCGAGACCTTCGCCTCCGTGGAGCTGGACGCCGCTACGATCTATGCGAGCGAGGATGCGTGGGTGACGCTGAGGTTGTATTTTAAGCTCAAACAGCTGCTAGAGCCTGCGCTTTTTAAGCTCGCGCAGGAGCTTGAGTTTCCGTTCGTGCGGGTGCTTTGGCAGATGCAAAGATGCGGCATCAAGATCGACGTAGAGATGATAAAGCGCCTTATCGGGCGCAACGAGAAGTCTCTACGAGCGCTCACGGATGAAATTTATGAGCTTTGCGGCGAGCAGTTTAATATAAACTCTCCCGCTCAGCTCGGCGCCGTGCTTTTCGAGCGGCTTGGACTTCCTGCCGCAAAGCGCACCAAGACGGGCTATAGCACCGACGAAAGCGTACTGAAGGATCTTACGGCGCTGCATCCCGCGGTGGGTAAAATTTTAGACTACCGCGAGCTGTTTAAGCTGCAAAGCACCTACTGCGAGCCGCTGCTGCAGCTTGCCTTAGCCGATGCGCAAAACCGCGTCAGATCGAATTTCTTGCAGACCGGCACGGCCACCGGGCGGTTAGCGAGCAAAAATCCGAACCTTCAAAATATCCCCGCGCGCGGCACCTTTGCGAAGGACGTGCGGGACTGCTTCCTAGCAGAGGGGGGTTACTCGCTGATCTCGCTTGATTACTCGCAGATCGAGCTGCGCCTGCTAGCGCACTTTTCGCGCGATCCTGCGCTTTTGGCGGCGTTTAGGGCGGATGAGGACATTCACGCGCGCACGGCGATTAGCATCTTCGACAACGCGCAGCCCGCGCACCGCACGATCGCAAAGAGCATAAATTTCGGCCTTATCTACGGCATGGGCGCAGGCAAGCTAAGCGATAGCCTAGGCATCGCGCGCGCCGAGGCGAAAGGCTATATCGAGCGCTATTTCGCGGCGTTTTCTACGATCAAGGAGTTTTTGCAAAGCATAAAATCGGACGCAAAAGCGGATGGCTACGTAAGCACGCTTTTTGGGCGTAGGCGCTACTTCGACTTCGCAAATGCGCGCAACAACATGGTCTATGCGAGTTACGAGCGCGAGGCGGTGAATACGAAATTTCAAGGCTCCGCCGCCGACATCATCAAAAAGGCGATGGTTGAGATTTCGCCGCTGCTAAACGACGAGGCGCGGCTGATATTGCAGATCCACGACGAGCTGATCTTCGAGGTGCGGGACGATCTGGCGCAGAGCTTCGGCGAGCGCGCGCAGGAGATAATGCAAAGCGCGGCGAGCCTAAACGTGCCTTTAAAGACGAGCCTAAACATCGCCAAGCGCTGGGGCGAGCTGAAGTAACTCCGCCAAATTTAAAGCGGCTAAAATTTTAAGCGGAATTTAAACGGCGCGCAGAATTTTAAATTTTGAGCAGGACGGAACCTAAATTTGCTCGTTTGATAAATTTAATTGCGCTAAATTCAGACCGAGCGACTGCGAGCGGTTGGCGTGGTGTGGCACAGATCGCCGACACCTTTAAAATTTTGATTAAATTTAAGCTCTCCGCTTAGCAATATCAAACGGCGGTTAGATAGATTTATCCGAATTAAATTTAAACGATGTGTTTTAGCAAGAGATCTGGATAAATTTTGCCGTGCATATAAATTAAAATTTCATTTCAACGCTGTAGTGGCGGAATTTTTAAATTTAAATTTTACGCAAAGCCGCGCGCTTCATGAAATTTAACGAGTGAAAATTCATACAAAATTTAGCCCGCGAGAAAATGGACATAGGTTTTGCGAAAAGAGATTTTTGTAAGATGAAATGATCGGCGGCGGGTCTTTTTAAACCCTCCATGTGCGCCGGTTCGTAAAGACCGCGCCCTTATAGCCTCACGAGCTAAGCTATAAGGATTTTGGACGAAATTTTGGCATGAATTCTGCGCGCCCGCGTAAATTTTTACAAACCTGCGTAGAAATTCCGCGAGCTTGCGCAGATTCCGTGCCGCCTATTTTTTAGATTTTTCTAACGCGGCGGTAAGGTCCGCTATGAGATCGTCCGCGTTTTCGATGCCTATGGCTAGGCGCAGCAAATTTTGACTGATGCCGATGCGCTCTTGCAACTCGCGCGGATAGCTCTCGTGCGTCATCGACGCGGGATGGCAGATCAGGCTCTCTACGCCGCCCAGGCTCACGGCTAGATCGAATAGCTCAAGGCTGCGCGCAAAGGTTTTATAGTCGTATTGCGGCTTAAGCACCAGTGAGATGACCGCTCCGATACCGCTAGCTTGGCGATTTTGTATCTTTTTTTCGCTCGCAGAATGCGAGCCTGCAAAATTTACCGCCTCTACCGCAGGATTGCCGCGTAAAAATTCTATTATCTTTAGCGTATTTTCACTCTGGCGGTCGAAGCGCACGCTTAGCGTTTTAAGCCCGCGTATGAGCGAATACGCGTCGGTAGGCGATAGCGTCGCGCCCAGAGTGTTTTTCATAAATTGAATTCTTGCGGCAAGCTCGTCATCATTCGTCGTAACGATGCCGGCGATCAGATCGGCATGCCCGCCTATGTATTTGGTCGCGCTATAAACCACGACGTCTGCGCCGTGCTCTAGCGGGCGCTGATAATATGGGGTCAAAAAGGTATTATCCATAACCACAAGCGCGCCGTTTTTGTGCGCGAGCTCGCTGATGCGCTCAATATCGGTTACTCGCAAAAGCGGATTTGATGGTGTTTCGATGAACACCATTTTGACGTCGCTCGGAATTTCGCTGATCGAATTCAGATCGTCCACTAAGTCGTAATTGACCCCTTGATTTTTAAAAATCCCGCTTACGTAGCGATAGGTGCCGCCGTAGACGTTATTATTTAGCAGCACGCGATCGCCGCTTTTAAGCAGCGAAAACGCAGCGCTCGTAGCCGCCATGCCCGAGGCTAGCGCGAAGGCGTATTTGCTGCCTTCGAATTTTGCAAAAAGCTCCTCAAAGGCGTTGCGCGTAGGATTTGCGCCGCGCGAATAGGCGTATTTGCCGAAATCATCCAGGCTTTCTTGCACGAAGGTGCTGGCTAGATATATCGGCGGAATCACCGCGTTGTGGGGGTTGGACTTGGCCTCTATGCCCTTTACGATTAGGGTATCTATTTTCATCTTTTCTCCTTGAAATTTAATGGATTTAAAAGCTCATCGCTCCGATAAATTTAGCTATGCGCTCGTCGCTGCTACCGAAGAATTCCTCTGCGTCGCCGTCGAATGCGATAACTCCGCCGTCTAAGAATAAAATTCTATCTGCGATCTTGCGTGCAAAGCCCATATTGTGTGTAACGATGATGAGCGAGCGATCCTCTGCGGCAAGCTCGGCGATAGTCTTTAACACCTGCGCCTCAAGTTCGGGATCAAGCGCGCTCGTAGGCTCGTCCAGCAGCAAAAACTCAGGCTGCATAGCAAGTGCTCGCGCGATCGCCACGCGCTGGCTCTGACCGCCGGAGAGGCGAGCCGGATACGCGCCAGCTTTATCCGCCATGCCGACTTTTTTTAGCAGCGTCATTGCATTTGCCTCGGCAAGCTCGCGTGGCTGTTTTAGTACGTGTACGGGCGCTTCGATGACGTTTTGCAAGACGTTGAGGTGCGGAAAGAGATTGAAGCTTTGAAAAACCATGCCCGTATGCGCGCGGAACGGATGATACTCGCTTGTTTTATGCGGAGCGTCGAAATTTATCTTAAACTCGCCTAGCTGTAGCTCGCCGCCGCTTGGAATTTCGAGCAGATTTATGCAGCGCAGCATCGTGGATTTGCCGGAGCCAGAGCTTCCTAAAATCACCGTCGTTTGCCCGTCGTGAAATTCTAAGCTTAGCCCATTTAGCACAACGTGATCGCCGAAGCGCTTAGTTAAGTTCGTAAATTTTATCATCACACGAACCTTGAAAATCGTCGCTCTAGCTTGGATTGCAAAAACGTAAGAAGGGTGCAGACTGCTAGATAAAATAGCGCCGCCAGCACGTATAACGTGAGCGGATCGAATGCCCGCGCAGCAATACGTTGAGCGACCATAAACATATCGACCATCGTAATCGAGGCTACGAGCGAAGTGTCTTTAAGCGTAGAGATAAATATATTTGATAGCGGCGGCAGCGATATGCGCGCTGCTTGCGGAGCGATAATGCGGCGCAGAATTTGAGCGTAGCTCATGCCTAAAGAGGTAGCCGCCTCCCATTGTCCCTTTGGCACTGATAGGATCGCAGCTCGCACCGCCTCTGAAGCGTAAGCGCCGATATTGAGGCTAAAGGTAATGATCGCAGCAGCCCAAACATCAAGTGTGATCCCAACGATTGGAAGTCCGAAATAGACGATAAAAAGCTGCACCAAAAGCGGAGTGCCGCGAAAAATCCAAATATAAATTTTGCTTAGCTGCTTTAAAATTTTAAAATTTGCGATGCGTGCGACCGCCGTCAGCACCGCAAGCACGAGCCCGAGCAGAAATGAGATTATCGTAAGCGGGATCGTAACTTGTAACAGGGCTAGCGCCATCGGCTCTAGCGAGCTGCTAACAAGCTCTAAAATTCTGCTTGTTTCGTTCATTCACTCACATCTTTGCCGAAATATTTAAGCGAAATTTCTTTTAGCCTGCCTTCGGCTTTGAGTTCGTTTAAGGCTTTGCTGATTTGATCTGCGAGCTCTTTATTGCCCTTTTGCACGATTGCAGCGCTATAATCGACATCTTTTAGCTTTGCAGCGATCTTAATCGGAGCGTCCGGGCGCTGCTTTAAAAAGTCGTAAAATACGGTATTATCGCGCACGACGGTATCTACGCGGCGAGCGATCAGTAGCTCCATACTTTTAGCGAAACTATCGACGGTTACGTTTTGCGCGCCGTATTTTTTAGCGACTTGCGCCCAGTTGCTGGTAGCAGAGTCCGCATTTTTCTTGCCTTTTAAATCCTCGAAGCTTTTAATGTCGTTGTTATCTTTATGCACGATGATAGCTCCGTAAACGACGGTGTAGGGCACTGAATACTCATATTTTTTCTTGCGCTCATCAGTAATGCTTACTTGATTAAACACAGCGTCTGCCTTGCCTGCATCAAATGCTGCAAGCATCGCATCCCAAGGCGCGGTTAGAAATTCTATTTTTAGACCAAGCTTTTCGGCGACTGCGCGCGCGACATCTACGTCGTATCCTACGAGCTCATTTTTGTCGTTATAATACGAAAATGGCGAAAAGGTGCCTTCCGTAGCTACTTTAAGCGTGCCTTCGCGTAGCGTTTTAGAGTTTGCGACGCATATTAAAAGCGCGCACGCAAGCAAAGTTTTTATTAAATTTTTCATAATTCCTCCAAAATTTTATGAGCGAAATTTAAAATGCGAAATTCCGCCCAACCAAGTTTAAAATTCCACGCTTCAACTAAGCGGTCGTAAAATTTACTCCGTAATGTCTTTGCCAAAATATTTAAGTGAAATTTCTTTCAGCACGCCTTTTTGCTTTAGCGATTTTAGCGCGGAATTTATCTGCGCCGTCAGCTCATCATCCTTTTTAAGCAGCACAGCGGAATAGATCGGCTCATTGCCTTGAGCTGCGATCTTTAGCGGGGCGTTCGGGCGCTGCTTCATATAGTCGAAAAATGTGATGTTGTCGTTGATCGTAGCGTCTGCGCGACGAGCTATGATGAGCTCCACACCCTTGCTAAATCCGTCTGCTGTAACGACCTCGGCGCCATAGCTGCGCGCCATATCCGCCCAGTTACTGGTAGCGGAGTGGACGCTTTTTTTGCCTTTAAGATCCGCAAAACTTTTGATCTCCTCGTTATCAGCTCGCACTACCAGCGCAGCATAAGCCACGGTATAAGGCTCGCTGAAATTATATTTTTTCTTGCGCTCCTGCGTGATGCTTACTTGATTCATCGCTATGTCCGCTTTGCCTGCATCAAATGCCGCGAGCATCGCATCCCACGGCGCGGTTAAAAATTCCGCCTTTAACCCTAGCTCTTTTGCTAGTGCGCGAGCGATATCGACATCAAAGCCGGTAAGATTATTTTTCTCATCATAGAAAGAATACGGCGAGTAAGTCCCCTCTGTGGCTATTACGAGCGTGCCCTCTTTAAGCGTCTTAGCGCCTAAGATAGCGGTGATCAGCGCTGTTGCGAGCAGGGCTTTAAATATTTTCATTACATCTCCTTGAAATTTAGCTATCGCTCGCGCTGCGAGCAGATGCGCGATTATATCGTGCGGAATATATAATTTTTATTAAAAATTTTAAATTTTAGTAAGACATGATACAAAATTTCGCCTGCATGACAAAACTTTAGCGTCATATATTTTTAAAATTTTGACAGAGGTGATTTATAAAATTTTAAGTTTATTAGGTAAAAGTATCGCAGACCAAATTCAGCCTGCGATAAAAAATAAGATTTGCAAGTATTTCGAGGCGATTTTTTGAGTTAGAAGCTAAAATTTTGCGCAAGCTAGACTTCTGCTTGCAGTTGCGAGCGCAAGAGAAGCAAAAATTTCTCTCAAAAGCGCTCGCAAGATAAGCCTTTTAGAAAAAGACGAGCCGCTAACGAATTTGTCCGCCTCCGCGGACGACGTATTTATAGGTCGTCAGCTCCCTCACCCCCATCGGTCCTCTGGCGTGCAGCTTTTGCGTGCTGATGCCGATCTCGCCGCCGAACCCAAACTCGCTACCGTCGCTAAAACGAGTCGATGCGTTGGCGTAGACGACCGCGCTACCGATTTCGTTTAAAAACCGCTCGACGTTTGCATAATCCTCGCTTAAAATCGCGTCCGAATGCCCGCTGGAATGCGCGTTTATAAAGCTGATCGCCTCGCTTACGTCCCGCACGGCGCGTACGGCTAGCACGAGATCCAAAAACTCGGCGCCAAAGTCGCTCTCGCCTGCAAGTTTGACGTTTTTAGTGCCTCGCAGCTCCGACTCGCACGCGCCCAGAAGCTCCGAGCTCACGCGAAACTCGACCTCCGGCATCTCGCGCACAAGCCCCGGTAAAATTTCGCCTACCACGCGCTCATGCAAAAGCACGCACTCTACGGCGTTGCAGACGCTTGGGCGCTGGGTTTTGGCGTTTTTGATTATCTTTGCAGCCTCGCTTAAATTTGCGCTCTCATCGACGAAGATGTGGCACACCCCCGCGCCCGTCATGATGATCGGCACGGTCGCGTTTTGCGCAATAAAATCTTTTAAATTTTTGCCGCCTCGCGGTATCAAAACGTCGATATACTCACTCATTTTCGCCATTTGCGCCACTACTTCGCGCTCGGCGCTCTCCACGAGCTGCACCGCGCCTGCTGGTAAGCCAAATTTCGCCCCGGCTTCGTTAAATAAATTTACTAAAAAGATATTCGAATTTAGCGCGCTAGCGCTGCCTCGCAGGATCGCCGCGTTGCCGCTTTTTAGCGTCAGAGCCGCTGCGTCGATGCTGACGTTTGGGCGGCTCTCGTAGATGATACCGAGCACCCCCAGTGGCACGCGCACGCGGCTGATTTGCATGCCGTTTGGATGGCTCCAGCCGCCTAGATTTTCGCCCACGACTTCGGCGAAGCCCGCCACCTCGCGCACGCCTTGCGCCATCGCCTCGATACGGGCGTCGGTTAGCCTTAGGCGGTCCAGCAACGCCGCACTCAAGCCCGATTTCTCGCCGTTTGCAAGGTCTTTGGCGTTCGCCGCTTTTATAGCCTCTTTTTGCGCAAGCAGCTCGTCCGCTACGGCGTTTAAAATTTCAAATTTAGCCTTGCTACCAAGTCTCAAAAGCTCGCCGCAAGCGGCTTTTGCGCGCTTACAGATATCTAAAATTTCGTTCATTTTCGCTCCTTAATCATATTTATATTTTAGGTTTACCATATGGTTTAAATTTGATATATTTTTAAATGCATCATTTAGGTTAAACCCTAGTCTTAATAGCAAAATTTCAATATTTACAGTTATTGATTTTGCTTTTGTTTTTGGCGGATTATTGTGAAAGATATCATTGCGTGCCTTACGAATCATAGAAAATACATTTAAAAGACTATTTTTTGTGCCGTATTCTGGCAACTTTTGCCCCTTGTATTCGCACATGCTTGCAAAAATATCTCTGAAATCGCTCCAATTCGAGTCTATGACGTTTTGCAAATCACCTAGCGTAAATAAATCAAGCACCTCAAAGCTATTCATTTGCTCTGTTAGATTAACCTTTTTGGTCTGCGCTATGTGGGCAGCTTGTTTTATTAGCTTCGCATTTTTTCCGTATAAAAACCAGTCGTCGGCGTTAGAATTTGAACTATAAATTTCAGATAGTACTAGTGCAACTTTAGAACGCAATGCCGTTTCAAAAATATGGATGATTAAAAACATTTCGTGGTGCGATTTTATGCGTTTATTATAGATTGAAATGACTAAATCAAAGATGTCAACATTATTTTTGCAATATTTTTTAATAATGACGGCAGCTTCTTTGCAAGCACCCAACAAATACTTATTGTGAAGTAGTGCAATAGAATTTTTAAGTTTACCAAAGCCCGGCATTTTCGTTGCATCACAGCCCAAGTTTTCACATAGTTTTTTACAGATTACACTTTCAAGATACATTTATCATCTTTTGTTATAATAGTACCAATTTGGAGGTCTCATCGCTATGAATTAAGCGAGTATCCGAAAGGAAAGACACTCCAAATTCTATATTTTCATTCAAAATTTCACTCATTTTGTTTCCTTGACTTATAAAAAATCGCAAGCTACGCGGGCTAGTCTAGCAAAGAATATCGCCACTGCCGTACTTGTGGCAGCATTGTAAAGTATGTTTTTGTTCATTTTTTCAAAAATTTCTCCCCATAGTGTAAATTTACTATCAGCCAAACTCATGCTATAAGTCCCTTATTTAGCTATTTTTTCGGCATTACGCCCAACCTTCTCATTTCAATTCGCGCATAGCGCTTTTACGTAATCCGCCGGCTCATATCCGCGCAGTTCAAGAACGTCTAACTCGCCGTTTTTATCGGCGTCCGGTTCGTCAAATTTTGCCGTCCACGCCGCGCCTTGCGCTGAAAATTTAAGCTTGATATTCTTTGGGGCTACCGCTTTCTCCCGCTCGGCGCGGTTTAGCGTGCCGCCTTGATCCTCGTCGTTAGCCGCTATAAAAATTCTAGCGGGATTTGCCTCTTTGTACGCCCACGCCGCGCCTGCCAAAAGTAGCGCAAAAAATATAATCTTTTTCATCTACGTCCTCCGTTTAAAATTTTAAACGCGCGAACACGGCTAAAATTTCATTGCAGCGCGATATTATCCGCGTGGATTGCGTCATCGTCGCTTTTGTAGCCTAAAGCTTGCTCTATCTCATCGCTTTTTACCCCCGCTATGCGCGCAAGCTCGCAGCTTGAATAGTTGCTAATACCGTGCGCTAGCAGCTTGCCGTCGGTCGCGCAGACGTTTACGATCTCGCCGCGCTCAAACTCGCCGCGCACCTCGGCAATCCCGACCGCAAGCAGGCTTTTGCCCGATTTTATCGCCTCTGCCGCCCCTGCGTCGATAATCACCGCGCCTTTGCTAATCGCGCCGTATGCGAGCCAGTATTTACGCGAGCTAAGCCGCGCCGCGCCCGCGCTAAAGAGGGTGCCTCCCTCCTCGCCCGCCGCTATTTTAAGCAAAATTCCGTCCGTACGCCCGTTTGCGATGATCAGGCTAGTGCCGATCTGATTTGCCATTTGCGCCGCCGCGATCTTGGTCGCCATGCCGCCCGTGCCGAATTTACTACCCTCGCCGCCTGCCATTTTGACGACGTGCTCGTCGATTTTTTCAATAAAGCTTAAAAGTTTTGCGTCCGCGTGCTCGCTCGGATTTTTGTCGTACAGCCCGTCAATATCGCTTAAAATCACGAGCAGATCCGCATCGATTAGCCCTGCAACGAGCGCGCTTAGCGTGTCGTTATCGCCCACTTTGAGTTCATCTGCTACGACGGGATCGTTTTCGTTTATGATCGGTACGATGCCGCTCGAGAGCAGCTCCGCGCAGACATTTCGCACGCTAAGATAGCGCGCCCTGTCGCTAAAATCGCCTCGGCTTAACAGCAGCTGCGCGATAATGCGGTCATGCGCCCAAAACAGCCGCTCGTAAAGATGCATCAGCGCAACCTGCCCGACCGCCGCCAGAGCCTGCTTGCGGCTTAAAATTTTGGGTCTTTGCGCGATACCTAGCAGCCCCATGCCCGCGCCCACGGCGCCCGAGCTTACCAAAGCCACGCAAAAGCCCGCATCTTTTAGCTTGCAAATTTGCGCGACTAGACTTTTGATGAGTCGCTCATTTAGCGAACCGTCCGCATTGGTAAGCGTCGAAGTACCGATTTTTACGACGATACGTTTTGCGCCGCCCAGAAGCTCTTTTCTACCCATTTTCCGCTCCGAAATTTTTGAAAATTATATCGAAAACGGCTTATTTTAAATTTTATGTTTTGAGCTGTGCGCAGCGTACTTTTGGCTAAAATTTCTAAAACAGTTCTCTTTTTTCTAAGCATTATATTTGTGGCGCCTGCGCGCAGGTTTAAATTTAATTTGGCGTTGTCGCGCTGCGAGTTTAAATTTTAGCGGAGTAAATTTTATAGATTTGACTTTAAATTTAAAAGTATCGCAGGTTAAATTTAGCCCGCGATACGAAATAAGATTTGCAAGTATTTTGAGATGGATTTGAATGTTGTGCAGAAATTTTAAGTCAAGGCAAGACAAGTAGTCTGCCGTAGACTTAAAATTTCAAACTCATTCAAAGACACTCAAAAGACGCCGCAAATTAGCCTATATTCTCTCCCGCAATCATACCAAACGTTAAGCAGTCAGCTATCGCCACGCTACCTAAGCGGCTAGCTCCGTGTACGCCGCCCGTGATCTCGCCTGCGGCAAATAGTCTAGGAATAGGCATCTCTGTTTGTAGCGAGATAACCTGGGCTTTGGTATTGATGTCGATGCCGCCCATGGTGTGGTGGAGTTTTGGAGTACCGCGCATAGCGTAGAATGGCGGTTTAGAGATATCTACGCCGTTTGTAGTGGTTTTATCCATAGGTTTGCCAAAGTCCTCGTCTTTGCCCGATTTAACGAAGCTATTATATCTCTCGACGGTCTTTTTTAACTCTGCGGCAGGGATTTTATAAAAAGCCGCTAGTTCGTCTAGGGTTTCAAATTTCTTTAGTACGCCTGATTCTAGCGGTTTAGTGTAGTGCTCAGGTATGACCATGTTTTTTACGCCATCACTATCGCAGAAGTTGATAGGATAGATATCGGCTTTTGCGTCGATTACTTTAAACATCGCTTGAGAGCGGGTGCGGCGGTCTGCTAGCTCGTTCATATAGCGTTTACCGGTTCTTGGATCTACTGAAATTCCGTAGCGGAAGCTTCCGTTTACGTTAAACATAGAGCCTACGCCAAAGCCTTTTTCATCAGGGCATGCCCATGGACCAAACTGTATCCAGCTTAGCTGCACGGGAGTTGCGCCGATTCTAAATGCCTCTTTCATAGCGCCTGCGGTTGCGCCCGGATGGTTGGTGCTATCCGTAGTAGGCAGGATTGAAGGGTCTTGAACCTGTCTAAAGAATACATCGCGGCAGAACCCGCCTGCGGCTAGTACTACGCCTTTTTTAGCTTTTATTGTCTTTTTGGTTCCTGTAGTGTTTTCGGCGTCGTCTTTTTGGCTCTTTGGATCAAATTTATAATCCTCTCTGATGATCACGCCGTCTACGCCGCCGTCCTCGCCTAGGACGAACTCGTCAAATTTAGCTCTTTGTCTTAGCTCGCAGCCTTGTAGGTTTTTAAAGTATTCTACCATCGGCTGAACGATACCAGATCCCGAGCCGTTAGCTGTTTGAAGCGATCTAGGTACGCTGTGTCCGCCTGCGTGAGTAACTTTATCTATGTATTTAGCGCCGCATTTTAGAGTTAGTTTATATGCGTCTTGCGCGCGAGTAGCGATGGTGTCGATTAGATCTACGTGGTTTAGGCCGCGGCCGGCTTTTAGGCAGTCTTTGATAAATAGCTCGTTGCTATCTTTGATGCCTTCGGCTTTTTGTTTGTCGCTGTTTGGAACGGCAAAAATTCCGCCGTTAATAACGGAGTTGCCGCCGACGCGTCCCATCTTTTCTAGGATTAGGACTTTATTGCCTTTTTCGGCTGCTGTTATACCCGCCGCAAGTCCTGCAAAACCAGAGCCAATGATAACTACGTCCCACTCTTCGTCAAATTTGACGTCTTTTGAGCTTACCGCAGCGTTTGCGTTTATGGAGCCGAGCGCTAAAGCACCTGCGCCAACTAGGCTCATTTTGAGCAGATCACGTCTTGAAACGTTTTCCATGATGTCTCCTTTATTTTACCGTTATACGGTTTTTCTGATGCCTAATTTTGGGAGTATTATAGCCAAAGTTAAATAAAAGCAAAATAAAGTTATTTAAAAATTGTTTTTAAATTTTAAAAAACCGCCGCAGCCAAAAAGCCGCTTATCGGCTGCTTGCTAGTTCTAAATTTAGTCAAATTCTAAATTTAAATCTCTTTATAAATTTTACGTTCGCTATGAGAGCGCACTTTGCGCCGGATAAAAGACCCGCTAAAAGCAGGCCTTTATCTCTCGCAAAGCTTGCCGCATGCGTCGGCGCGGCATTTGCTGCAGTGAGTCATCTGCGCCATTGAGCCGCCGATTAGCTTTCGCATACTGCGAATTTCTTCGTTAGAGGGCGATTTGATATTTGCAAAAGGGGTGCCCTGCACGGGGATCATCGCCATACAGTTCATGATATCGGCCTGCCACTCCTTGGCCTTTTTCGCGATTTGCGGGACGTGAGCCATATTTACGCCAGGGATTACGACCGTATTGATCTTTACGATCATGCGGGCTTCTTTTAGCTTGCGAATCCCCTCCTCTTGGCACGCCTGAAGAATTCTAGCGCCCTCTTCGCCGCTGTAAATTCTATTTCCGTGGCGTACCCACGCATAGACTTTGCCGCCCACATCGGGCGTTACGGCATTAACGGTTACCGTCACGTGGCTCACGCCGATGCGCACGATATCATCCACGTGCTCGGGCAGAGCTAGACCGTTTGTAGATAGGCAAAGCAGGGTGCGAGGGAAGCGGGCTTTGCATTTTTCAAAGGTCGCTAGGGTCTTATCGGCATCGCACATAGGATCTCCGGGCCCTGCGATACCAATGACAGAGATATCTTGCCTAAATTTAAATAGATTCTCCACGTACCCTACGGCCTCATCCGGGCTCTGCACCTTTGCCGTTACGCCGGGGCGGTTTTCGTTGGCGCAGTCGTAGATGCGGTTGCAAAAATTGCATTGGATATTACAATGCGGCGCTACGGGAAGATGCACGCGCCCATAGCTCGCGGACGCTTTTTTGCTAAAGCAGGGGTGGTTGTCGAAGGAGGGTTTGGCGAAAAAATTCATCAATCTTTTTTCCTTCCGAATTTGATGGCGTCTGCGTGGCAAACGTCCATACAATCACCGCAGTTCGTGCAGTTCATCTCGTCTGGTCTCGTGCCCATTTCGCATTTGCGCAAACAGGCGTCACAGTTATCGCAGGCGCTCGTTTTATAAACGCGAAATATTGAAATTTTACGCAACAGCTCCATTATGCCGCCGCTAGGACAGGCGAAGCGACACCATAAATTTGCGACGATCAAGGACGCCGCGATAAGGCCCACGACGACGGCAGTGCGAACCGCCCAGTACCAATCGGAAAATTTAAAGGACATGATAACGGCGTTTAGGTACTCGTCGCTGGTGCGGATAGGGATCATAACGCGAGGATTGCCGTAGATAAAATACACGCCGAGACAAAGTAAAACGGCTAGAACCATGCCTATCTGCGCAAATCTAAGCTTTTTATTGCGAATTTTAAGCTTAAAAATAGCAAATTTACCTAGCATTTGATTTACGAATCCGCCCGGGCAAAGCCAGCCGCAAAACGCGCGCCCAAGGAAAATAACCAGCACGGGGATAAATAGCCAAAAGCCGAAAAACACGGTCGCGATCCGCCCCCAGCACGTGATTATCGGGCAGGATTGGCAGTTTACGAAAGGCACGATAAAAGGGCATCTAAAAATTCCGTAATAAGCCCATTGCCCGATCGCGCCGATAAAAATCAGCTGCACTAAGCGACGAATTTTAGTTAGCCTAGAGACTTTTTTCATCTTTGCCATATTTACTATACTAAACATCTTTTACACCAAACCTTTCTATGAGTTCAAGCCCGCGCACCGAATGGATGGAGGTAAAGCCGTGTCGCTCGAAAATTTCCTGCCCCTCCACGGAGCAGACGAAATCCGCAAAATCATCGGCTAGCTTCTCGTCCTTTACGTATTTCATGATATTTAGCGTAAAGGTAAGCGGCCCCGGCGGGATGAGTTTCTCGTCGATAGGCATGTATTCGATTTTGTCTTTAAACCTATCGTGCGTCGTTAGGCGCTTTTCGATGATAGACGCATCGCCCTTGCCATCTACCAGATCGCACATCATGGTAATAACGCACGCTCCGTTGGCGACCATATTTTTCATAACAGGCCCTGTGAGACCGGAATTTTTCAAAATTCCCTTTACCGGTCCGCTACCAGGAGGCGAAGCCCTTAGCGGCAGCATCACCCGCACGCCGGGTTCCGCTAGATCCTTTAGATCGCGAACGCCCGCAGGATTGCCCTTTGGCACTACTAAAACATAGTCGGTAAAACATAGCGGTCTAAAGCGAAGGCTAAGGCCAGCCTTACGCAGTTTTTGAGACAGCTCCAAAACGCGAGCGCCGAAAACCTCCGTCTTGCCTTGCAAGGCTAGCAGCGACTTTCCGAGCGCACCCGCAAAGGCGCCGGTGTACTGGATATTGTGCCCCGTTCTTGACTCATAAATGGCGTTTAGCTCGTTAAATGCTTCGGACAGTCCTCCGCACGACCAAACCTGTAGCGAATCGGGCTTAAACGGCTTGAAGCCAGCGAGCATCGTTTCCGGTCCGGCGATGGCGGCTGCCGCCAAAGCTCCTTTTAAAAAGCCGCGACGAGATTCGTCTATCTCCTTAAATTTCATGCAACCTCTCCTTTCTTTGGTTTGTTTTTAAATTTAGAAAATTTTTCATTTCAAAATTTCAAGTAAGACCTGCTAAAGCAGCTCGATAAACGCTTCTAACCGCGTGCGTATCTGCCCGACGTCCTGTTTTGAATAATCAGTCTCTAGCGACATATAGTTTACTCCTACTTCGCGGCTCGCCTCTTTGATCTTGTTCGTCTCGATCGCGTAGGTGTGGCAGCCGCTTAGCACGACATCGATGACGCCGTCTGCTTGATACTCGTGGATAAATTCCTTGATGATATCCGAGCGTGCGTCGTTTTGATACATCACCGAACATGGAATTTTAAGGTAACGCTCGGCGATATTTGCGACCGGATCGCCCTTTGTTTGCACTTAGCGAGGACGGTCTCGGCAAATACCGTGCATAGGGACTTAGCTTGATCGTAGGATTTTTTCGAGCGGTTTTGTAAATTTCGCTAAGCTCAAGCCCCAAGCGGCCCGCGCGGATCTTTAAAAATTTGCCCGTGCCCGCCGAGCATTTGTCGTTCATGATAAAATCCACGGGCTTGCCGTTTTCTATTTTGATCGCTTTGGTGTCTTGCCCGCCCGCGTCAATGACGGTGCAGTCTTGCTCAAACAGAAAGTGCGCCCCAAGGCCGTGGCATAAAATTTCGCTCATGCTAAGCCGCGCATACTCCACGCTAACGCGTCCGTAGCCCGTAGCGGTTACGAAGCCCTTTGCGTAGCCTTTTTGCTCCAAATTTTGCTTGATCTGTCGCGCGACTCTGACCGCGCTAAAGCCGCTTGGCAGCAAAAATAGCTCGTAAAATTTGCCGCGTTCGTCCATAACGGCGAGCTTTGACGACGCACCGCCGATGTTGGTACCGATAAAATGCATAAAATTTTAAATCCGTCGAAAAATATTTCTACACCGTAGAACTTTGATTTGAATGTTAGTCTTTTTAAGCTTTTAGACTGCTGAAATTTAGCGCCTGCAGGCGGCGCGGATAAAATTTAGTTTTGCGCCGCGTTTGAATTGGTTTTAAATTTAGATTTAAATTTAGCGCTCGCGGGCGATTAGAATTCCGCTTAAAATCACTACCGCAATGCCTGCTAGCACGATCGGACCGGGTAGATGATCGCCTAGCATAATGCCAAGCGCCATGCTAAATAGGATGTCGCTGTAGCTGATCGCGGCGACGATACCCGCTTTGCGTGAAGCGGCGTAGGCGCGCGTCATGTAAATTTGAAAGTAGATACCGCTGATGCCCAGAAGCGCCACGAGCACCCAGCCAAAAAGGCTTGGCGGGTTGAAATAAGCAAGCTTCGCTAAATCCGCCCCGCTGAAAAGCCCTAAAATTTTAGCCTCGCTACCTTCAAGCACCCAGCCCGTTATCATCATCGTAGCACTTAGAAAGGTGGCGGACGAGACGAAGACCAGCACGATGAGGTTGGTGGCGTAGTGTTTGCGCAGCTCGCGCACGCTCGTGTATGCAAGCCCCGCGCACATGCCGCCGAAAATTCCCACTGCGTCGGTTACGCTGATGCCGATGTGCGGGCGCACGACGAGTAAAATTCCGCCAAAGCCGAGCAGTATCGCAAACCAGCCCTTAGAGCTTAGCTTTTCGCCTAAGAAAAACGCCGAAAATAGCGCGGTGAAAATGGGCGCCGTTTTTTGGAATGTAAAAGCGGTGCCAAGATCGATGTGAGCGATGTTGTAAAAGGTCGCTAAGATGCCGCAGCTACCGATAAAACCGCGAAATGCGAGTAGCCACGGCTTGCCGCCCGGCCCCAGATTTTTTACCCGCCTTAGCGAAAACAGCACGATGCCGATGCCTACGACGTTGCGGAAAAACACGATCTCGGCGCTACTCATATGCTCTGCCATGACCTTGGCCAAAGCGCCGTTTAGCGCAAAATAGAAGCTCGCTACGAGCATATAATAAACGCCAAGATGTTTCAGCCAAAACGCGGAGTAAAGCTTCTGCTTCATCGCGCGCTACTTTCGGTTCGCCACAAGTGTGCCCGCGACGATGATGAGTGCCATGCCCGAAAGTGCCATGAAGCCGGGCAGGGCGTCGCCTAGAAGCAGCCCAAATAGCGTCGAAAAGATGATGTCTGCGTAGCTGATCGTAGCTACTATGCCCGCTTTGCGCGTCGCGGCGTAGGCCTTGGTGACGTAGGTTTGATAAAACAGCCCCAGCAGCCCCAGAAGCACGGCAAAGAGCCAGCCCTGCGCGTTTGGAATTTTAAATTTGCAAAGCATAAAGCTCAGCGCGGGCGCATCTATAAATTCCGCCGCTATCATAAGCGCTGCGGGCATCAGCGTGCCGGCAAGAAGCGCCGAGAGGATGATCGTATCGGAGCTATAATATTTGCGCAGCCCGCGCACGGAGGTAAGCGCCATTGCGGCGAATAATCCGCTTAAAATTCCAAAAACATCGCTCGGCTGCAAGCCAAACTGCGGCTGAATTACCAAAACGATGCCCACAAAGCCTAGGCAGACCGAGAACCAGCCCATCGCGCCGAATTTTTCGCCGAGGGTAAAGTACGCGATGATCGCCGTCCAAATGGACGCCGTTTTTTGAAAGGTAAATGCCTCGCCGAGGCTGATGTTAGCGACGTTATAAAAAAATACCATCAGCCCCAAAATCCCGATAATGCCGCGAAACGCGAGCGTAAAAGGATGACCGCCCTTGTTTGCGAAGCGCGCCGTGCGAGGACGAGCCTTGATTTTATAAAGCAGGATCAAAAGTCCGGGCAGATTGCGAAAGAGCACGACCTCAAGCGATGAAATTTGCGCGCCCAAAAGCTTGGCAAAAACGCCCGTAAGAGAGTAGTAAAAGCACGCCATCAGCATATAATACACGCTTAGATGGTGCAGCAAGAAGTTGTTGTATTTCATCGCGACCCTTTAAATTTGCGGAATTATACACGCATAATGATTAAATTTTAATATTCCGCCGTTTTAATATTTCGTCGCGCCGCCTGCTTTTGCGCACCCCGTACGACGGCTGGGTTTTGTACTTCGGCGCTTGTATGCGCAAAGCAGTAAAATTTGCGCAGCTGCGAGTTTTTATGTTTTCGCGCAGTTGTGCCCGTTCCGCGCCTCAGTTGCTAGTTTTTCGCGCTCAGACCGAGGTTTTTAAAATTTATAAAATTTGCGTGTAGCCCCCCGCTCCGCGTCGTTTGCGGCGACGGATCGCGCGCCTTGAGGCCTTTTATTTAAGCGGCGTTACGCTAGTGCCGCGATAAAATTTCTCTAAATTTAGCGCCTAAATTTTATAAAATTTTGCCGCTTCCTTCCGCGAGCGAGCGCGTAGAATTTGGCTTTAATCTATTTTTGGTTATAATCGCGCCAAAAACTACAAGGACGAACGTGAAAAGTTTGATCATCATCGGGCGCCCCAACGTCGGCAAGTCGAGCCTTTTTAACCGCTTAGCGGGCGCTCGCATCGCCATCACGAGCGACGTTGCGGGTACGACGCGCGATACCAACAAAGCCGAAGCCGAAATTTTCGATCGCCGCGTGCGCATGATCGATTCGGGCGGCCTGGACGACACCTCCGAGCTGTTTGCGCGCGTGCAAGCTAAGACGCTAAGCGAGGCCAAGAATGCGGATTTGATAATTTTTATGACGGACGGCAAGCTGCTTCCAAGCGATGATGAGCGGCGGATATTTTTCTCGCTGCAGAGACTTGGCAAGCCCATCGCCCTGGCGGTCAATAAGATCGACGGCAAGCGCGACGAGGAGCGCAGCTGGGAGTTTAACGAATTCGGCGTTAAATTTTTCCCGATCTCCGTCTCGCACAACAGCGGCATCGACGAGCTAAAAGAGTGGATATACGGCTTCTTGGACCCTGCGCCCGCGAGGCAGGATGAGGATGAAATTTTTGATGATTTTATAGAGGGCTTTAACGACGAGGGCGAGCCGAAAGAGGGGCGCAACGAGGAATTTTATGCAGACAAGACCATCGGCGTGGGTATCATCGGGCGGGTAAACGTCGGTAAATCAAGCCTTCTAAACGCGCTTGTGGGCTCGCAGCGCTCGGTCGTGAGCGATTATGCGGGCACGACGATCGATCCGGTGAACGAAAGCACGGAATTTGAGGGGCGTACGCTTGAGTTTATCGACACGGCGGGCATTCGCCGCCGCGGCAAGATCGAGGGCATCGAGCGTTTCGCGCTAAATCGCACCGAAAAAATTTTACAAAACTCCGACATCGCGCTTTTGGTGCTTGACGCAAGCGAGCCGCTAAACGAGCTGGACGAGCGCATCGCGGGGCTTGCGGCTAAATTTGAACTCGGGCTCATAATAATTTTAAACAAATGGGATCTTTGCGAGCGCGATTACGACGAGTTTTGCCGCGATTTGAGAGATAGGTTTAAATTTCTTTCCTACGCGCCGATCATCAGCGTCAGCGCGACGGATAGGAAGCGGATCCATAAAATTTACCCGCTCATTTTGGAGGTTTATTCAAATTTCACGCGCAAGCTCGGCACCGCAAGGATCAATGAAGCGGTAGAAGCCGCGATAAAGGCGCATCCGATACCTCGCGAGCGGGGCAAATCGGTTAAAATTTACTACGCCGCGCAGATCGGCTTTGCGCCGCCGAAGATCGCTCTTGTGATGAATCGCCCGCAAGCGCTGCATTTTAGCTACAAGCGCTATTTGATGAACAGACTGCGCGCGAGCTTTGTTCTTTCGGGTAGTCCCCTAGTGCTGCTGCCGCGCAAAAAAGGAGAGAGCGATGAATAGCGGTAACATCGTGCTCATCGGCTTTATGGGGGTCGGCAAGGGCACGGTAGCGCGGGCTCTGGCTGCGCAAAGCGGGATGTTTGCGCTTGATTGCGACGATATGATCGAAAGCTACGCCAATAAAAAGATCGGACAAATTTTTAAAGAGCAGGGCGAGCAGAGCTTTAGAAAGATGGAAGAGGGTCTTGCGAAATTTTTAGAAAAGTCCGTCCGCTGCGCCGTGATCTCTACGGGCGGCGGCTTTTACGCCGTGAAAAATTTAAATAAAATCGGCACCGTCGTGTATCTGAAATCAAGCTTTGAAGGGATTATTGATCGTTTAAAAAACAGCGAAAACGCGGAGAAAAAATTTGCCAAGCGCCCGCTGTTAGCGGATCTGCAAAAGGCCGCAGCGCTGCACGCTCAAAGAGACGGGGTGTATGAAAAAAAGGCCGACATCGTAATCAACGTCGAAAATAAAAGCGTAAAAAAGATCGTAAAAGAAATTTGCTCCGCCTGCGACGGGCTGAATTTAAAGGGGAAAAAGATGTCTAAGCAGAAGCACTCTGGCGGCGGCAAAAATTCCGAACCGCACGGCAAAGAGGGTAAAAGTGATAAGCTTAAAAAGAAAGAGGCGCTAAAGCAAAAGCTGCGTGAGCTACTGGAGGGCTTAGAGCGCGAGGAAATTCCAAAGCGAGTGATCGCGTGGCACTTCGATCTTTACGAGCCTTACGCGCTTGAGCTGGCGGGATCGAGCAGTTATGACGCGGATGACGACGACTGGGCGTGCGAGGACGAGGATGAGTTTTATCCCGAATATTCACGCTTGCAGCTTGAATTTTTAAGCGAGCTTTCGTGGCGACAGGTTTTAAAACTGCTCGTGCAGGCTCTGCGCGAGCTGCGAGAGCAGATGCCAGATGCAAAAATTTTTAAGTGCAAGCACATCGCCGTGGGTTTTGTGGACGGCGATCTGATTTTGATTTAAAGGAGCAACGATGAGAATTTTAACGGGTCTTCAGCCCAGCGGCAAGCTGCATTTGGGCAATTACTTTGCGAGTATCAAGCAGATGGTGGACGCGCAAAACGCGGGCGAGCAGATGTTTATGTTTATCGCAAACTATCATGCGCTCACGTCCGTAAGCGACGGCGCAAAGCTAAAAAACTCTACCTACGAGGCCGCCGCGGCGTTTTTGTCTCTCGGGATAGATCCGAAAAAGACGGTGTTTTGGGTGCAAAGCGACGTGAAAGAGGTGCTGGAGCTTTACTGGATTTTAAGCGGATATACGCCGATGGGGCTGCTCGAGCGAGCGCATGCATACAAAGACAAGATCGCCAAGGGCTTTGAGAGCAAGCATGATCTATTTAGCTACCCCGTGCTGATGGCGGCGGACATCCTGCTATACAGCGCAGAGGTCGTACCCGTGGGCAAAGATCAGATCCAGCACGTCGAGATCGCCCGCGACATCGCGCTTAAATTTAACAACGCCCACGGCGAAATTTTAACTATTCCGCAAGCGCGCGTAAATGATGAAGTGGCGATCGTGCCGGGCACGGACGGCGCCAAGATGAGCAAGAGCTATGGCAATACGATCGATATTTTTGCAGATGCCGCAACGCTAAAGAAGCAAATTTCAAGTATCGTAACGACCTCCGAGCCGCTAGAGGCGCCTAAGCAGTGGCGGGGGTGTAATGTCTATAATATCGCGAAGCTGTTTTTAAGCGAAGCGGAGCAGGCGGAGCTGCGGGCTCGCTACGAGCGCGGAGGCGAGGGGCATGGGCATTTTAAGGCGTATTTAAACGAGCTCGTGCTTAGCTACTTTAAAGACGCGCGAGATAAATTCGAATACTATCAAAGCCACCGCGAAATTTTGGATGAGATGCTAAGACAGGGCGCGCAAAGAGCGGCTGCGACGGCTGCTTCATTGATGCAAAAGGTTCGCGCCGCCGTGGGGATTTATCGCTAAGGAGAGTGAGATGACGGATTACGCTAGAGAAATTTTATCTGATGGTAAGCTGCTTCGGCAGAAGCTGGAAATTTTCTTGCAAACCCCGAGTAAGGTTGAAATTTACGCACGCGCCTGCGAGAAATTTTTCGCCGCCGGCAAGCGGCGCGAGTTAAATTATGTAAGCACGTGGAGCTGGTGGGGATTTTTCGGCACGCTGTTCTTTTTTCTGTACCGCAAGGAGTATAAAATTGCTGCAGCCCTATTTGCCTTTGTGGTAATTTCTTGCTTTATTCCGTTTTTGGATGAATATGATAGAAGTATAGGAATGGCGGTTAGCGTCAGTAGCGGGACTATGGCGAAATATTTTGTTTGCTATAGATTTGTCGCGCTACTGGATAAAAAGGACGACGAAGCCCTAAGAAAGGGCGGCGGCGTGAATAGATGGGCGATATGGCTCGCGGTAATATTTTACGCTTTGGTCGCAATCGTGTTTGCGCTGATAATTTCAAACAGCGGCAAAATTCAGTAGTTTTAACGGCTTCCGCTCTCAAAATAGCTAAATAAATTTTAAAAAGGAGTAAGAATGAAAGCGATCGTAACGGTGATCGGTAAGGACAAAGTTGGCATTGTGGCGGGCGTTTCGGCTAAGCTCGCGCAGCTTGGGCTAAACATAGACGACATCAGCCAGACGGTTTTAAACGAGTTTTTTACGATGATGGCAGTGGTTTCCAGCGAGGAAAAGCAGGACTTTACGGCTCTAAGAGGGGAGCTAAACGAGCTAGGCGAAAAGCTAAAAGTAAAGATCAACATCCAAAGCTCGGCGATATTTGACGCCATGCACAACATCTAAGGCGCGCAAATGGACATCAAAAAAGTAACCGAAACGATCGCGATGATCGAAGAGCAAAATTTCGACATCCGCACGATCACGATGGGCATCAGCCTGCTTGACTGCATCGATCCCGATATGGGCAAAGCAGCGGAGAAAATTTACGCCAAAATCACCGACAAGGCGCGCGATCTGGTAAAGGTCGGCAATGAAATTTCAGCAGAGCTCGGTATCCCGATCGTAAATAAACGCGTCTGCGTAACGCCTATCGCCATCATCGGCGCGGCGACGGATGCCGCGGACTACGTCCCGCTTGCTAAAGCGATGGACGAGGCGGCGCAAAAGGTCGGTATCGACTTTATCGGCGGCTTTTCGGCGCTAGTGCAAAAAGGCTACGCAAAGGGCGATAAAATTTTAATCGACTCCATCCCAGCCGCTCTCGCCGCGACGCAAAAGGTCTGCTCGTCGGTAAATATCGGCTCGACTAAGACGGGCATAAATATGAGCGCGGTCGCCGACATGGGGCGCGTGATCAAAGAGACGGCGCGGCTTTCCGATCTTGGCGCCGCAAAGCTAGTCGTATTTGCCAACGCCGTCGAGGATAACCCCTTTATGGCGGGCGCATTTCACGGCGTGGGCGAGGCCGAAGTCGTCATAAACGTGGGCGTCAGCGGTCCCGGCGTCGTTAAACGAGCGCTTGAGAAGGTGCGCGGAGCGAGCTTTGACGTGGTTGCGGAGACCGTGAAAAAGACTGCGTTTAAGATCACGCGTATCGGACAGCTCGTCGGCCAAATGGCGTCCGAGCGGCTAGGCGTGAAATTTGGCATCGTCGATCTCTCGCTAGCTCCGACTCCGGCAGTGGGCGACTCGGTCGCGCGCGTGCTTGAGGAGATGGGGCTAGAGCGCGTCGGCACGCACGGCACGACGGCAGCTCTAGCGCTGCTAAACGATGCGGTCAAAAAGGGCGGCGTCATGGCGTGCAACCAAGTAGGCGGGCTTAGCGGCGCGTTTATCCCCGTTTCCGAAGACGAGGGCATGATCGCCGCGGTGCGCGCGGGCTCGCTAAATTTAGAAAAGCTTGAAGCGATGACCGCGATCTGCTCGGTGGGGCTCGATATGATCGCGATCCCGCAGGATACGCCCGAGCAGACGATCGCCGCGATCATAGCCGACGAGGCAGCGATCGGCGTGATAAATCAAAAAACGACCGCCGTGCGCATCATCCCAAAAGGCAAAGAGGGCGACACGCTGGAGTTCGGCGGCCTGCTCGGAAGCGCGCCCGTGATGAGCGTAAATAAAAACTCATCGGCCAACTTCATCGCCCGCGGCGGCCAGATCCCCGCGCCTATTCATAGTTTTAAAAACTAAATTTAACCCGCTTAAGGAGGGAAAATGAGAGCGTTTGCGTTATTTGCGGCGGCTTTGCTTTTTAGCGGCTGCTCCATAATCTCGGCATTTTATAGCAAGGAGAAAAAATTCGAGCTGGCGGGCTTGGGGCAAGACGGGGTCTATAGGACTTCGGACGGCAGCACAGATACGCTAATAAAAATAATGTCCGCCCGCACAAAAGAGGGCGAGCCGTATCGTATAATCCACACGCTGGAAATTCCTAAAAATTCTACCCAGACGGATTTTGATAGCAACGATAAAGAGGTATTTAAAATAGACTGCTCCAAGAATTATTGCGAGCCCAAATACGACGAGGAGCCGAAAAGAATTGCCATTTCTTGGCCTGCGCCGAATGGAGGCGGCGTTTTTGACGGCGTCATATACCTAAAAAATTTACGGCTCGTAAGGGCGTATTAAATTTGCGGATTTAAAAGCGCATAAAATTCGTAAAATTTAACGAGTAAAATTCTAAGTCGCCGCGATGGAATTTTTCGGGCTTTAAATTCTGTGCTGCGGACGTGGAATTTTGAGTTAAAATTTCGGCGCGGAATTTCGCTTTTAAATTTTACGGCGTGAAATTTTACGGTGCGCTGTCTCTACGGCGCGATCCCCGCGGCGAGCTAAAATTTTAAAATTTCGTCGCAAGACGCGGCGTTAAAATTTCATCGCCGCTCGCGGCGGACAAGCGGCAGGTCTTTTGAAATTTTAAATTTTAAGCGGCTTTCATTGAAATTTTAAAATTTAAAAGTAATCTGCTTCGTTATCATTGCTCGTCTGCTTAAAAAGCGAGCGGGATTCTACTTCGGTGCAGATTTAAACACGGCGCGTAAAAACGGGCGCGGCATTAAAATTTTAAAAGATGATGCGAAAATATGGAGCGGAAATAAAATGCAAAAAATGGCTTGGAAATTTGGCGAGCTTGAAAAAGTCGCGACGGACGAGGGCTTTATTTGGTACGCGGAGCTGGCGCTAAAAAGCGAAAGCTCTAGCGAGGTACCGTTTTGTCTTGTGTCTGCAGATACGGCAGATGTGGACGATGCGGGGTCTTGCTCGCGCAGCGACGCCTGGGACATCGATCGGTACGTAAAAGACGCTCTTGTCTTCCTGCGAGACGAGCTTAGACGCGAGTATCGTTTGAGCGAGGACGAGCTCAGGCTGCTTGACGTGCCCGTTTGCGATCTGCCGTTTGGGCTGCCGCAATGCACGTTTTACGCGCGCAATACGCAGTGGCCGCTGAGATTTGCCTAGGGCGCGCTTGATATTTGCGAGCCTTTCGGCATCGGGGTGATTTTCGAGGGCGAAAGCCCGCTGCGCGTGGAAAATTTAGAGCTTAGCAGAGAGTATTAACTGCGGATAAAATTTTAAATTTAGAGGCGGTTTTAAAATTTACGCAGCGCGCAGATCGGCACACTATGGCGCGCTTTCGCAGGTAAATTTAATCGTGGCTCGTTGTCCTTTTTGAAATTTTAGCCGCGTTTTAGTCGCGCGAAATTTTGCGCTCCTTGAAATTTTATAAAATTTTGCCGCAAAATTTACGCTTTTTAAAATTCTATAAAATTCTGCTTGCAGAGCTTGCCCGTGAAATTTTTAAAGCTCTTGGCGGTCTGTTTTGAAATTTATAAAGCAGATCGCGGTACAGGCGCCGCCGCGTAGAATTTGAGATCAAAGCAATCTGAAAGCTGAAATTTTAAGCGCGGGTAAATTTGGCTCGCAAATTGTGGATCGGGCGTCCGGCGCGGCAGGTGGCGCGGAGCGCAAATTTAGCGAGAAAATCGATGTATAAATTTCGCGCGCAAACCATCTTAAATTTAACGATCAAATTTTAAAACCGCTCTCGCAGCAATCCGCCTCAAACTATCTAAAATTTAATGAGTAAATTTTAAAATTTCACTTGCGGCATTCCTGCGCGAATTATTTAAATTTAATGATTAAATTTCAAAACTCGCCGTCTCGCATCACGCAAATTCCGCGCTCCGCCAGATGGAATTTCACGCGCAAATTCCGCGACGAAATTTCACGGCGCTTTTAAGCCTTGCGATTTACAGCTTCCTAAGCTTCGCGATCTCATCGCGCAGCGCCGCGGCCTTTTCAAACTCCAGAGCTGCCGCGGCTTCGAGCATCTGTTTGCGAAGCTCCTTTGCGATCTTGGCGCGCTCGGCGGCGGGTATTTTCTCTAAATTGGCACCCTTTCTTAAAATTTCGGTGCCGTCCTCGATCTTTAGGCTTTCTTCGATATTGCGGCTCGCAGAATGCGGGATTATGCCGTGGGCGCGGTTGTATTCATCTTGAAATTTACGGCGCTTTTGGGTGATGTCGATCGCCTCTTGCATCGAGGCGGTGATCTTTTTGCAAAACATCACGACCTGTCCGTGCACGTTTCGCGCGGCTCGCCCCATCGTCTGAATGAGGCTCGTGCGCGAACGCAAAAAGCCCTCCTTGTCGGCATCCATGATCGCTATTAGGCTTACTTCGGGCAGATCGAGCCCCTCGCGGAGCAAATTTATACCGATTAGCATATCGTATTCGCCGCTGCGTAGGCCGCGGATGAGCTCGTTGCGCTCGATCGCATCGATGTCCGAGTGCATATATTTGACCTTAAGCCCAAGCTCCAGATAGTATTTGCTCAGCTCCTCCGCCATCTTTTTGGTTAGCACGGTCACTAAAATCCGCTCGCCGCGCGCGATGACCTCCTTTGCCATATCGTGTAAAATTTCGACCTGGTTGTCGCTGTCTTTTAAGATAATCTGCGGATCAAGCAGTCCCGTCGGGCGCAGTATCTGCTCATATACGGCTCCGCGGCTAAGCTGCAGCTCGTAATCATTGGGCGTTGCGGAGACGAATAGAAATTTAGCTTTTTTGTTGATAAACTCATCAAACATCAGCGGGCGGTTATCAAGTGCTGACGGCAGGCGGAAGCCGTATTCTACGAGCGTTTCTTTACGGCTGCGGTCTCCTGCGAACATACCGCGAAACTGCGGCAAGCTCACGTGGCTTTCATCGACGATGACGAGATAGTCCTTGCCCTTGCTCTCGTAGTAATCAAAGAGCGAATAGGGCGTCTCGCCCGGTTTTTGACCGGTCAAATAGCGCGCGTAGTTTTCGATCCCCTTGCACATTCCCGTAGCGCCCAGCATCTCAAGATCAAACTCCACTCGCCCTTTCAGCCGCTGCGCCTCTACGAGCTTGCCCGCGTCCTCGAAAAATTTTAGCCTCTGCTCAAGCTCCTCCTCGATCCCTTTGATCGTTGATTTCAGACGCTGCTCGCCCACGATGAACTGGCTCGTCGGGTAGAGAATAAATTTTTTGACGCTCTGCGTCTTTTTGTTTTCTAGCACGTCCAGATGATACATCGCCTCTATCTCGTCGCCGAAAAACTCGATCCTAAAAGCCTCGTCGTTAAAATACGCGGGGTAGATGTCGATCACGTCGCCGTTTACGCGAAAATTCCCGCGATCAAAAAAATCGTCGTTGCGCTTGTAACCCATATCGACGAGCTTACGAAGCAAAAATTTAGTGCTAAATTTTGATCCAATCTCAAAAAACAGCACCATGCCTTTGTATTCGGCGGGATCGCCCAAGCCGTAGTTTGCCGAAACCGACGCCACGGTGATGACGTCGTCGAAGCTTAGCAAGCTCGCAGTGGCGCTTAGTCGCAATCGCTCGAGCTCTTGGTTTACGTCGCTGTCCTTTTCGATGAAAAGATCCTGCCTAGGGATGTAGGCCTCGGGCTGATAGTAATCGTAGTAGCTGATGAAGTACTCGACGTGGTTTTGCGGGAAAAAGCCCTTAAATTCGCTATAAAGCTGCGCCGCGAGGGATTTGTT
>CALKQT010000014.1 GCA_937990735.1 uncultured Campylobacter sp.
GGCGAGCCTATAAGAACTATGATGCAAAAAGAGCAAATGCCGCTTTTTATAATCAAAGATTATTGGATCAGGATTTATATCGATCTGGGAGTTACTTCGTCCATCGTCATGCTTGCTTTTGAGCTCGTTACTAGGGGCATTCACTGGCATTACTGGGTTGGGGTTTGGATTTTAACCTTAATAGGTCTTTTAGGGATAAATAAAAACAAATTTTTAAGCTTCTATCCCGGCAGAATAGAATATAACAAATCCTCCGCAAACTATCAAGAAACGATAGTTACAAAAAAATCTATCGACATGGCGCGTATTGATAAGGTAGCGATTTATAAATTCGTAGATTTTGCGGTAGAAGAATTTAGCTATGATAAAAATATTGGCACCTTTAAAAAGCTTATTTTAATGGCTTTTTCGTGGATATTGTATTTGATAGATTTGATATGCTTTGCCGTTTTGCGGCTAAGGGGTAGGATAAAAAGCATAAATTTATATGTCTTGATATTTTTAGACAGCGAAAACGGGGTATTCGTCAGTATCCCGCTTGCGATGTTAAGCGATTTTGAACGAAAAAATTTAGAAAAATATTTAAAAGATGAACTCAAACTAAACCTGGAGGATATCGAGGTTAGAGATAGGCTTTTGAATATAAATTTTATGTAACGCCGCTAGCTTACGTGACGATGTGGAATTTTACGTCGATATGAAATTTCTGAGATTTATGTGGCAAGATGCTAGATAAATTTGAAAGCGGCGAAGTAGCGTATAAATTCTGTGAAATTTATACGGTAACAATGCAAAAGATTTATGCTGCTTATCGGCGGGTAACTCCGTGGGCTTTTTGCGGGTGCAAGACGAGGCGGATCTGCCGCAAATGAGTCCTAGCGAGTTTATAATGATAGAAAAAATTGCGCCGAATTGGTATCTTTTTAAAACCACATAAAAAGCCCTGCTGCAAGCGGATTTCAAGCTTCGTGGCGATCTAAATTTAAAAGCGTTACCCGCGCCTTAACCGTACCGCCGATCAAAAATCGCGCGAATTTTAAATTTAAACAGACGATCTGTAAATTCTGCACGCCGTAAATTTTTAAAGAATTTTAAAAATTTTTTGAAGTCTAAATTTAAACAAAGCGTCGCCAAAGCGCGTCGCGTTGCGCTAAATTTAGAATCAAAAGGCGAGATAGTGCAGCCTTAAACGCCACCCGGCTTAGACTTAAACTGCGCAAAGTCCACTCCCGTCGCATCCAAAACCGCCCGCGAATAAAAATAGAGGCTGTAAAATAGCTCATCGTCGTAAAAGTACTCCTCCCAGCGCTCCTCGTCATTCTCATCGTTCTGCGGCCACAGATATTTTTCCGCAAGCATATCCGAAAAGTTCGCCAGCGGCGCTGCGTGCGAGATCTTATCGGCATCATCGCAAATCTCAATCATAAACGCAAAAAACCTGCCGAGCCGAGCCGCGATAAAGCCTGCCGCTTCGTTTTCGCCGTTTTCGTTTTTTCCGTTTATCTCCGCAACGGCGTTTTGATTATTTTTATTCGCGTTTTTGCCCGCCACGGCGCGCGCCTGCATAAAGAAGCGCGCTAAGAACAGCAGCGCAAAAGGGGTTGCGTGCCAAAGCGTACTTTGATGCTCTATCTAGTTAAAAATCTTACTAAGCGCGTCCTGAAGGACCTTGGCGTCAAATTTCTCCCGCTTGCTCGCATCCGAGCTCTTATCCGCCGCGCTCGCTTTAAATTTTATCGCCGCGCTATCCGCACTCTTAAATTCCGCCTCTCCGCACTTCGCCGCGTCCGTTTTAAGCTCCGTCTCTCCACCCGCTTTAAATTTCGCAGCCTCGTTATCTGCCTTTTTAAATTTAGACTCGCTCTTTTGCACTAAATTTATGGAATTTTGCGCCGCGCCGCATCTTGCCGCATCCGTAGAATTTTGCCCACAACCGGACTTGCTTTTTAAATTTTGCCCTGCGCCGGGCTTGCTTTTTAAATTTTGCTCGCCGCCCGCACTGCGCGCCACATCACAAGCTTCGATTGCCCGCGCGAGTTTCTCAAAAATTTCAGCAAACTCGCTCGCCCTGCCGTAAGCGGTCGTGAGCCTGCTCCACGGCACGTCCTGCACTTTTAAATTTGCGATATATTTCAAATTTTGCTCATTCATCCGCGCTCCTTGCGAATATTTTAAATTTAATCCTCGCGAGCGGCTAAAATCTGCGCTCTCGGTTCAAATTTAGCCTCTTTCGCACACAAATTTAAACCGAGCCCAGGCGCAAATTCTATCTCGTAAGCTCCCTGCTATGCTTGATTAGATCCTCAATCTGTTCGCGCGGCACCGCATCAAGGCAGACGCTGATCCAGTGCTTTTTATTCATATGATAGGCTGCAAAAATTCCCTTTTCATCGCGCAAGATCGCCGCCAAATCAGGCTTTATCTTTAAATTTATCACGTCGCTTGAACCAGGAAGTGCCCGACCGAGCTTTTCGTTTGCAAGCCCGCGCATCAGAAGCGCAAACCACTTGCGCTTCCCTCCTGCGTGACGAAAAACCGCAAAATTCGGATATTCATCCCACAGATACTCGCCATCCGCGCCGTAGCGCTGCTTCATTAGCTTTAGGACGCTACTGAAGTTCATTCTCGTTCCTTAATATCGATGTTTTCCCTGCGCAATCGCGCCAGCCACTCATCCAGCGTCTTTTCAAAGCCGATCCCCTTGCTTTCGTAAAATTTTGCCGCCTCGCTCATATAAGCTTGCTCGACCCAGCCGCCGAAGTCGTGCGGGTATTTGTAGTCTGTGATCTGCTTGTCCGAGTTGATGAGATAGCGCGGCGTAGGTAGCGGAGCAGCGGAGTGGACGAACTTCAAAGCGGCGTTGATGCCCAAATACGCGGCGTTTGATTTGGGGCTGTGCGCCAGATAGATCGCGCATTGCCCTAAGATAATGCGAGCCTCGGGGTAGCCGATCTTGCTGACGGCAGTTAGCGTGCTGACGGCGATATTTAGGGCGTTTGGATTAGCGTTGCCGATGTCCTCGCTAGCTAGGATCACCATCCTGCGCGCGATAAAATCCGCGCTCTCGCCCGCATCTATCAGCCTCGCGACGTAATACAGCGCGGCGTCGGCGTCGCTGCCGCGCAGGCTTTTGATCATCGCGCTAGCAAGCTCATAATGCAGATCATCGCTGCTAACGCCCGCAGCTACGGCATTTGCGCGCAGCGTGCGAAGCGTATCCAGCGTAATGGCGCTGTCTGCTAAAAGCGCAAATTCCAGCAGATTTAGCATACTCCTCGCATCGCCGCTGCTGGAGTTTAGCAGGTATTTTCGCGCCTCCTCGTCCATCTCAAAGCCGATCTCGCTCTGCACCCGCGCCAAAAGCGCCTCCAAATCCTCGTAGCTAAGCGGCTCAAACTCAAAGATCATCGAGCGCGAGCGGATGCCGCTGCTTAGCACGAACTGCGGATTTTCCGTCGTCGCGCCGATGATAATCGCGGCGTAGTTCTCCATCGGGATTAGCAGCACCTCCTGCTGCGTCTTGCTGAGGCGGTGGATCTCATCGATGAAAATGAGCGGCTTGATGAGCGAGCCGGCGTGCGAGGATAGAATTTTGCGGATATCCTCGACCTTCAGGCTCGTGGCGTCAAGCTCGTAAAAATCGTAGTTCAGCTCACTTGCGATCACGCGCGCCATCGTCGTTTTGCCGCTGCCTGCGGCGCCGAAAAATATGCTGTGCGGGATGCTGCCTGCGGCGACAAATTTTTTAAAAACCGCTACGATCTTGCCCTGCCCCACGATCTGCTCTAAGCTTTTGGGGCGAAATTTCAAGCTCAAACTCATTTTGCAACCTTAAAAATTTTGCCCCGATGATAGCGTTTTTATGATTAAATTTTGAAATTCGGCTAAATTTAAAGAGCGGAATTTTGAAATTTTATTTACAGCAGAGTTTGAAATTTATGCGCGGCGCGAATTTGGAATTTTAGCCGCACGAACGAGCTTTAAAATTTCAGTAGAATTTTAAAAATTTTATGCCGCACGCGGGGGCTGGCGATATAAAATTTTGCGGCGTACGGATCGCGCAGATTTGGCAAGCCTAGCGATTTTAAAATTTAATGCGCTGTTCGGTCGCACCGTTATACATAGCGTGCCCGAAAATTATTGTCTGTGAGCGAGGCGAAATTTTAAAATTTAGCCCTATTTTGGGGCTAAATTTTATCTCGCAGCGAGCGACGAGCTGATAAATCAACAAATCAATAAACGCAAAATCGGCGAAGCTAAAAAATCGTTGCGCTCTCATAAAATCATCGCGCAACCATCGTAACTATCGCCTCGCCCGCACAGAAACTATCGCGTAAATCTATCGCCTACGTAACGCGAAAATGCAAAATATAGTTTCGCAATCGTCGCAATAACCCGCGCGATCGCGCAAAACTCATCGCACCAATTTCGGCGCCAGCGTAAAATTTAATCGCGCCGAGCTGCGCGCCCGCGTAAAATGCGTAAAAATTACCGCGCCAACCGCCCCTCTAGCAAAAAACCGCCGTCTATTTAAAAAGCTCGGTAGAAAGATACCTCTCGCCGGTATCGCAGAGGATCGTAACGATCACTTTACCCTTATTTTCGGGCTTGGCAGCGATCTGCGCGGCAGCATAAACGTTCGCGCCGCTTGAAATGCCCACGAGCAGGCCCTCTTTTTGCGCCAGCTGTCTAGCCGCGGCGAACGCATCGTCGTTTTCAACGCTCAAAAAGCCGTCGATGATGCTTCTATCAAGATTAGCAGGGATAAAATTTGCGCCGATGCCCTGAATTTTATGCCCGCCTGCGTTACCGCACGTAAGCAGCGGCGAACTAGCGGGCTCCACGCCGTAAGCTTTGAGGTTTGGATTTTTAGATTTTAAAAATTTCGCCGTGCCACTAAGCGTGCCGCCGGTGCCGAATCCTGCGACTAAAATATCTACCTTGCCGCCGCTTTGCTCCCAAATTTCAGGTCCAGTGCTTTGAAAATGCGCCTTTGGATTGCTCGGGTTATCAAACTGGCTCGGGATGAAGCTATTTGGAGTGTTCGCCGCTAGCTCATTTGCCCTATCCACGGCGCCTTTCATTCCGAATTTCGGATCGGTCAGCTCGATTTTAGCGCCGAATGCGGCGATGAGCTTTTGACGCTCGATACTCATCGAGCTTGGCATCGTTAGGATGAGCTTCATACCGAGCTTTGCCGCGATCATCGCAAGCCCCACGCCCGTATTTCCGCTGGTAGGTTCTATCAAAACGCTATTTTTATCGATTTTGCCCGAGCTTAGCGCGTCTTTTACGATCTGCCACGCGATGCGATCTTTGACCGAGTGGCTAGGATTTAAAAATTCCGCCTTGGCTAGGATGAGGGCATTTTTGCCAAACGTATTGATTCTGACTAACGGAGTATTGCCGATGAGCTCCGTAACATCGTTTGCTATTTTCATATTTTTCCTTTAAATGCTGAAATTTAAATACTGGACGCTTCGCGCCATCATCTCCTCGTAGCTGCTTAGAGGCTCGTTAAATATCTCTGCCAGCTTGACGTCAAATTTTTCAAAAAACGCCCGCAGTCCGGGATCGCTCATCTGAATGCTAGTCATCCGCAGATCCTTTTCAAGAGCGGTAAAAATTTCACCGAAAGAAATCTCGCTAGCATCTCTGGCTAGGTGATAGCCGCCGTTTTTACCTTTGATGCTACACACCAGCTTTTCGTTTCTAAGGGTATTTAGAATTTGCTCCAAATAATTCTTAGAAACTCCCGTACGCTCGGCGATCTCTTTTATACTTATCGGCGCTACTTCGCTAGCTTTGGCGATCTGCAAAATCGCAGCCAGCCCATAAACGCCCTTTGTGCTTAAAAGTGCCATTATTTCAGTGCCTCACTAAGATCATAAATCAAATCGTTCGCGTCCTCTATGCCCACGCTTAGGCGGATTAAGCTCGCAGGCACGCCAGCGCGGTTTAGCTGCTCCTCGTTTAGCTGCGAATGCGTCGTACTCGCAGGATGAGTGATGATCGACTTCGTATCGCCGATATTTGCTACGACGGAGAAAATTTTAACCTTACTAACCGCCTTTAGCGCTGTTTCTTCGCTATCTACGATGAAGCTCATCAGACTGCTTGCATAGCCGTTTTTAAATTTTGCTTTGATCGCGGCATTAAACGGCGAACTTGCAAGCCCCGGATAATTGACCTGCTTTACCTTCGGATGATTTTGTAAAAATTCTGCTATCTTTAATGCATTTTGCGAGTGTTTTTGCATACGAAGCGGCAGTGTTTCAAGCCCCTGGATGAGCTGAAACGCGTTAAACGGCGATAGCGTCGCACCAATATCGCGAAGCAAGGATAGGCGAATCCTAAGCGTGTAAATATCAAAATTATCTACTAAATCCGCATAAACTAAGCCGTGATAGCTCTCATCAGGCTCGTTGAAATGTGCGTAACGCGGATTGCCTTTGAGTTTGGAATTTAACCCCTTGCCCGAAACGATCGCACCTGCAATGCTAAGACCTTGCCCGCTTATGTATTTGCTAGCGCTGTGGATTACGACATCGGCGCCGTCATCAAGCGGATTGTAAAGCGCAGGGCTTGGAATCGTGTTATCCGCAATCGTTACTACGCCGTGCTTATTTGCGATTGTAGCGATTTTAGCGGTATTTGCAACTGAAATTTGAGGATTTGAAAGCGTCTCAAAAAAGATCGCTCTAGTCTTATCGTCGATTAAACTTTCCAAATTATCCGCAGTTTCGGAGTCAAAAACCCTAGCTTCGATACCGAAACGCTTGATCGTGTGCGCCAAAAGCGTGGTCGCGCCACCGTAAATTTTCTCGGCGATGATGATATTTTCGCCCGCTGCGGCTAAATTTGCCACCGCAAAAAATATCGCCGCCTGCCCGCTAGAGACCGCGATTGCAGCTTTGCCGTTTTCCAGCGCCGCAAGTCGCGCCTCAAAAACATCAGTAGTAGGATTTGTCAAACGCCCATAAATCGGCCCTAGATCACGCAGCGCGAAGCGATCGGCGGCCTTTTTGCTAGAACCGAAGTTAAACGCAGTGCTTTGATAAATGGGAACTGCCATCGTGCCGTAGCCGGCGACGGAGTCGTAACCAAAATGAGTTGCGAGGGTTTCTTTTTGCATTTTCGTCCTTTGTAAAAAATTTGGCGAATAATAGCTAAATTTTAAAATAAAGTCAAGTATTTTTATATGATTTTAAAATGCCTATAATAACGGGATTTATAGAAAAAATATTATTAAAATATAGTTTTACAATATGCGTAATTTTGCCAAAATTTCGAATTTTGCTATAATGCGCGCTTTAATTAAGGAAAAATCATGCAAATCAGAGAAAAAGATGAGCGCGTTAAATATATCCGCGCATTAGAACGCTTCGTAAAATCCGCCGTAGCGCTGCTAAAGCGCGAGGATTTCGACGCAGAGCTTTTTGCGAAGCGAATAGCTAAAAACTACGAAATTTTATCTAAAGCGGCCGCTACAAATCTCGATAGCCCCTACACCAAAGCGCTTGAGAGCTTTGCTAAAAACGTCCTTGATGCTAGCGAGGCAGGACAGACCAGCGATGCCGCGTTTAGATCGGCGCTACAGCATGAAGCAAACGCTTTGCAAAAGCTCAAAAACAATAAGAGTTATAAAAAAGACAAGCACAAAATCGATTTTTTAAAGGATTATTAGATGAAAACCGTGATTTTTGATATGGATGGCACGCTGCTTGACTCCTCGCGCGCGATCGAAATCAGCGTCAATAACACTCGCCGCGAGCTCTACGGCCTAGCGCCACTACAAAAGAATTTCATCGTCCACACCATCAACGATCCAAGCAAAAACGCCTTTTTGGAATTTTACGGCAAAACCGAAGCGAGCGCCGAAGAGCTTGCTTTTTTCGAGAAGGAATTTGTAAGCAATTACCGCGATCTTGCCGTGCTTTACGAGGGTATCGAAGATCTTTTGCACTCGTGCAAAAAAGCAGGATTTTTTCTCGCAGTCGCCTCCAATGCGCCTTCCTATACCCTAAGCGCGATCTTAGAAAAAACGGGCGTGCGCAGGCTATTTGATCTGGTCGTAGGCGCGGACGAGCAGATGCCCTCAAAGCCCAACCCTGCGATGCTGCTACACGTAATCGCACGCTCACCGCACAAAAACGCGATTTTTTTGGGCGATAGCAAAAAGGACGAGCTAGCCGCACTCCGTGGCACGGAATTTTTACAAAATTTAGAATTTCAAGGCGGCAATGACGGCGAGAGCTTAAATGCCAGCCTCGACACTAGTAGAAAGAATTTCAGCGCTAGTGAGGGCTTAAACTCTTACGGCAAAAATCTTAACGCGAATGAAAAATTCCGCTCTAACGACACAGGTGCTGACGGGGCGGCAACGCTAAGCTTTAAAGGCGCCAAAATTGCCGTAAAAGCAAAAGCGACAAAGGAGGCACAAGCTGCGGCAGCGCGATATTTTCAGGCAAACTTGACAGATCTAAAAGGCGCAAAACTTGAGTATTTGCAGGTATGCTGGGGGTTTGGCGAGCCTAGCGAACTAAGCCGCAATGCCCTAAACATCGCGCAAGCGCGCGAAATCATCGGCGGAATTTAAGCAGCCTGGTTTTTAGGCATAGCTAATTAAAAGCAGTATTGCAGCATGGCAAAATCACGCTTAGGCTCTTAAAACGGAGCAAATTCCATCCTCGTGCGCAACGTAAGCGAGGTTAAATTTAAAAATAATCCTTGCGCAGAAAATTCCGCTAGCACGAGAAACCGAAATTTCATCTGCGCGAATGGAATTTAAAATTTTAAAAGTAGCTTTTGTAGTGCGCGATTTTATCTGCGCGAAAAATGAAATTCTATCTGTAAAAGGTGGCGAAATTTTAAAATTTAAAGACGCCCTCTCGCAGCTTAATTTAAAATTTGCCTCGAAAGCCAGACTTAAAATTTAATGCCAAACGCGATTTTAGCATTCTACCGCGTCCATGAAATTTCAAATTCTCGCAAAGCGGCGGAATTTTAAAATTTTAAAACGCCTTATGCGTATTGCGTGCGCGAGTAAATTTCGTGCGAGTAAATTTTATCCGCCGCGCAAAAATTAAAATTTTACCGCACAAACAAAGCGAAAATCCTCTCCACCTGCACGAAATTCAAGAATTTTACCGCTCAAGCAAAGCGGAATTCTATCCACTCACGCGAAATCTAAAATTTTACTCGCGCCACAAAATTTTAAAATTTCCGCAAAATCAAGCTGTTTATCTGTAAATTTAAAATTCCGCCTATCTACAAAGCTTCGCGTTTAATCCGCCACGCGACCAAGATTAAATTTTTAAATTTCGCTCGCTCTGCCTATCTCGCAAACAAGTAAAATTTTAAAATTTATGAGATTCAAAGCCCAAAATCCCGCGCTTAAGCTTAAAATTTACCGCACGCAAGCGCAAAATCTGTGCAATCGCTCCTGTTTAAAAGCCCCTATAGTTTGCCGCGCCCTAACCTAAATTAAATTTTACATTTGCTATAATCGCGAAATTTTAAGGAAGGTAAATGGATATTTTTGAAGGTAGCCCAAGAAAGAAATTTTTTGAAATTTTATCCGCTGCAAGCCCTACTTTAGTGCAAAACGAAATCGAAGAGGCTCTAATCCGCCTCATCGCCTGTGAGCAGCTCTGCGAAGAGCGCGGCATTAGCGAGCGCGAGATCGAAAGCTTCATCGCACAGCAGGATCTACAAGACGCGTTAAACGACAAATTTTTGCAAATGAGCGGAAATATCCTAAGCAATAACGAATAATGCAAGATCAAATTGATTTAATCATGAAAAGCTTCATCGCAGAATGCGGCTACGAGCCCGCTAACGAGATGTTTGATAGGCTAAGCCCCGGCAAAAAACTGCGCTCCAAACTGCTGTTAAACATCGCGCGAAAAGATGAAAAATCGCTGCGTCTGTGCGCGATCATCGAGCTCATTCAAGCCGCGAGCCTACTACACGACGACGTCATCGACGAAAGCTCAGTGCGCCGCGGCAAGCCCTCGATCAACGCCACCTACGGCTCCAAAAACGCCGTGATGTTGGGCGATATACTCTATTCCAAGGCATATTTCGAGCTTAGCAAATTTGAAAGCCGCATCGCCGCCGCGCTTTCGCTCGCCGTCACGAAGCTGGCCGTGGGCGAGCTGATGGACGTGAGCTTAAGCAACGATTTCAACGACGATGCGAGCAAATATCTGCAAATGATCTATCTAAAAACCTCCGCTCTCATAGAGGAGGTCGCGCGCTGCGGGGCGTTTCTGAAATTCGGCGGCGCAGAAAATCGCGGCGAAATTTCAGATATGAGCGGCGCAAAAAACGAGGGCGAAATTCCAAGCACTGCGAAAGATCATGATAAAATTTCAAGCGCGAGCACAAAATTCGGCGAATACGGCAAAAACCTTGGGCTTGCGTTTCAGATTATCGACGACATCTTAGATGTGACGCAAAGCTCAGAAGCGCTCGGTAAGCCGAGCCTGAGCGATTTTGCGGAGGGCAAAACCACCCTGCCCTACATCTATTTATACGAAAATTTAAATGATTCCGAGCGGCAAAAGCTAAGATCGTTTTTTAAAAAGCAGCTCTGCCAGAGCGAAATTTCATGGATCAAAGTGAAGCTTAGCGAGCACGGCATCATCGAGCGCTGTATAAACGAAGCTCGCGCCTACGGGCAGAAGGCGCTCGAAGCCGTGGCGGAATTTAAAAACGACAAGCTGGAGCAAATCGTGCGAGATATGATAGATAGGGAGTTTTGATGGCGTATATGAGCGTGAGCTTCACCCACAAAAACACGGACATCACGGTGCGCGAGAAGCTGTCGTTTTCAAACGACGTGCGCAAGAAAGAAATTTTGCGCCTTTTAGCTTCAAACTCCGCGATAGAGGAGTGTTTGGTGCTTAGCACCTGCAACCGCGTTGAAATTTTTACCGCCGTAAGCGACTTCAAAGCAGCTAGCAAATTCGTGCTTTTGGCGCTTTCACGCGTAAGCGGCATAAGCTACGACGAGCTAGCCGAGCGCGCCGATATTTACGAGGATTACGGCGCGATACACCATCTCTTCGCCGTCGCAGCATCTCTTGATAGTCTCGTAGTGGGCGAAACACAGATCGTAGGCCAGCTCAAAGACGCCTTTAAATTTGCCAAACAAAACTCCCACGCGGGTGCGCAGATCGCAAGAGCGATAGATGAAGCGCTAAAGTGCGCGGCGCGCATCCGCAACCAAACCGAAATTTCAAAAAACCCGATCTCGGTCTCAAGCGTCGCCGTGGCGATGGCAAAGGACAGACTGGGCTCCTTGCAAGGCGCGGACGCCGTGGTAGTAGGCGCGGGAGAAATGAGCGAGCTAGCGTGCAAACACCTGCTCGCAAACGGCGCGAATATCACGATCTTAAATCGAAATTTAGCCGGCGCGCAGAGGCTAGCCGCCTCGCTACTTGGCGAGAATTCCTTGGATGCGAAAGATTGCGCGGATGAAAATCCCGGCGCAGGAAATAACTCAGACGACTTGAATTCCGGAAATGTCGCGAATTTCGCGGGCGAAAATCCCGCGCAAAAACAAAATTCCAAAGACGGCGTAAATTTTAATAAAGAGACTTTTGCAGACAGCAATGAATCTCGCATAGCAGGCGAAAATCCCAAGGACGATAAAAATTCCACCGCCTGCGCGAATTTCTCCGCACAGGCGCAATCCCGCATTAAAATCGATAGCCTTGATAATCTCAAAAAATACCTAAACGTAAATAGCCTATTTTTCAGCGCTACGGGCTCGCAGGAGCCGATCATTACCGATAGTTTGCTTGAGCCCAAAAGCTTTAAGCGATATTTTTTTGATATAGCCGTGCCGCGCGACGTAGAGCTTAGCCAGAGCGAGGACGTCGAGGTTTATAGCGTCGATGATCTGGAAGAGATCGTAAAGAAAAATTTGCTGCTTCGTGAGGAGCAGGCGCAGATCGCTTACTCGATCGTGGCAAAATGCACGAATGAATTTTTCAAATGGCTGAGGGCAGCGGCATCCACGCCGATCATCAAGGCTTTGCGTCAAAGCGCGAAACAAGTAGCCGAGCTAGAGCTAGCCAAGGCGCTTAAAAAGGGCTATCTAAAGCACAGCGATGCAGAGGAGGCGCGCAGGCTGATCCATCAGGTTTTTAAAGCGTTTCTGCACGCTCCGACGGTAAATTTAAAAAACCTTGGCGATGCGGATAATGCCGATAACGCGGTAAATGCGCTGGTCGAAATTTTTGAACTGCAAGAAAACTACGAAAAATTTTTAAATCAAGAAAACGAGAAAAAGGACAAACAAAATGAAATTTAGCAAGCTTTTCGCTCCAAGCCTGAAAGAGGCCCCTAGAGACGCGGTACTACCTAGTCATGCGCTTTTGATCCGCGCGGGATTTATCGAGCAGCTGGGCAGCGGGCTTTATAATTTTTTGCCGCTAGGAAAGATAGTGCTAGAGCGGATCTGCGCCGTCATCAGGCAGGAGATGGACGCCGCGGGCGCGCAGGAGGTCTCTTTTAGCGTCGTGACGTCCGCGGATGCGTGGAAAAAAAGCGGCCGCTACGCCAAATACGGCAAGGAGCTGCTGCGCTTCAAAGATCGCAAGGATAACGACTTCGTGCTAAGCCCTACCAACGAGGAGGCGGCGGTTTTGATGATCGCGGATAAGATCACGAGCTACAAGCAGCTGCCGCTAAATATCTATCAGATCAATACGAAATTTCGCGACGAGGCGCGCCCTCGCTTCGGACTTCTGCGCGGTCGCGAGTTTACGATGAAGGACGCCTATAGCTTCCACGCGGATGCTGCGGATATGAAGCGCGAGTTTGAAGTGATGAGACGGGCGTACTCGCGGATTTTTACGCGACTGGGGTTAAATTTCCGCGCGGTCGATGCAGACAGCGGCGCGATCGGCGGCAGCGGCAGCAAGGAGTTTATGGTGCTAGCGGATAACGGCGAGGACGATATCGTCGTGTGCAAGCGCTGCGAGTATGCCGCAAACATCGAGGCTGCGCGCCGCGCGCCAAAAACCACGAACGCCGCCGCGCCCGAAACCGACGGTATGATGAAATTTAAAACCCCCGCGATGAAAACGATCGACGCGGTGGCGGAATTTTTTAAAGTGGATAAATTCTACACCGTCAAGGCGGTGATCAAAAAAGCGCTATACGAGGATCGCAGCGAGATCGTAGCGTTTTTTATCCGCGGCTGCGACGAGCTGCAAGAGACCAAGGCGCAAAACGCCTGCGGCGCGCTTGAGCTTGCGGATGCTAGCGAAGAGGAAATCGCGCGAGCTGGCTTTACGGCGGGCTTTTGCGGACCTTTCGGGCTCGGCGAAGGGGCGAAATTTTACATCGATGCCGAGCTTAAAGGAGCGCGCGAGATGATCGCGGGCGCGAACGAGCCGGATTATCACTACGTGGGTGCAAGCGTGATAAATTTTAACGAATCGCGCTTTGCAGATCTTGCCGCCGTGGGCGCGGGCGATACGTGTCCGTGCTGCGGCAGCGAACTTTGTATAACAAAAGGCATCGAGGTGGGCCATATCTTTCAGCTCGGCACGCGATATTCGGAGCCGATGGGAGCGCGATTTTTGGATGCAAGCGGCAAGGCTCGTGCGTTTTTCATGGGCTGCTACGGCATCGGCGCAAGCCGCCTAATCGCCGTGGCGATCGAAAGCAGCCACGACGAGCGAGGCTGCGTGTGGCCGCGCGAGCTAGCGCCTTTCGAGCTTGAGATCATCATCTCAAATCACAAAGACGCCGCGGCGGTAGAATTTGCCGAGAAACTGTACGAGCAGTGCCGCGAGCGCGGAATTCGCGTGCTACTAGACGATCGCGCGGAGCGTTTCGGCGTGAAGATGAACGACTTCGAGCTGATGGGCTTTCCGTATGCGGTACTCGTGGGCAAAGCCCTAGCAGAGGGAAGCGTCGAGTTCATCACTCGCGCAGGTCTAAAGCGGCAGAGCGTAAGCGCGAATGAAATTTTAAAATTTATAGAGAAAAAATTAGCCGAGGAAAATTAAGAAGTGTGTAAAAATTTAGCCTTAAATTTTGTAACAAAAAAATAGAATTAGCTCTTTAAAATTCGCCGCTATAGCCGTGCTCTGCCATAACCGCGCAGAGCTAGCGCACTCTTTATAGCAAGAAACGAGCAGCAAAGGCACTATTTTTAGCAACGTAGGTAAGCGGGCTATCGCTTAGATACGACATACTAGGTGGCAATCGGGCGACCGATTATCAAGCTGCGTCGCTTCATTTCGAAGGCTTCTAACGACTTGCCGTCATCGTCGATTAAAATTTTTATTTAACCAAAAAGGAGTATTTGTTCCTAAATAAAATTTTTCGCGGCGACACTTCCTTGCCGCAACTGCCGCGCTCGCTGCGAACGCTGCTTTTCCGATTTTGGGCTGTGCCTCACCCGCCGAGTTCTATAATCAAAATCTAGCTTTAAAGGAGAAAATATGATTAAAAATATCATCCTCGTTCACGGCGCATTCGCCGATGGTTCATGCTATGCCGAAGTAATACGTCGCTTGCAAGCCGCGGGCTTAAATGCGCTCGCCGTACAAAATCCGCTCACGTCGCTTGCTGCCGACGCTCAAAGCATTAGCCGCAAGCTAGATAGGTTGCGAGGTAGAGCCCTATTAGTAGGGCATTCTTGGGGAGGCGTTCCAATTACGCATGTGGGCAGACATCTAAACGTCGCCGCGCTGCTGTATCTATCTGCCATCGTCCCAGATAGCAGAGAATCCGCAGCGGACGCGCTCGCTCGCCAAAATGCGCCGATGGAAGGACTAAGCCCCGATGCTAACGGCGAAATCGTCCTGAGTGCTGAAGCTTTCGCTCACGTGATGGCAAATGACCTACCCGCAGAGCAAAGTCGCGTGCTTGCCGCCGTACAAACGCCGATGAATGCTGCTGCATTTGCAGATAAAATCGGCGCGGCGGCGTGGTGCTACAAACCGTCTTATTATCTGCTCACCGAAAATGACAACGCCCTACCGTTTGCCGTGCAGCAGCACTTCGCCGAGCAGATCGGTGCAAAAACGCGAAAAATCCACAGCGGACATTTGTCTATGATCTCTAATCCTAACTCCGTTGCTGCGTGGATTGCGGAGATTGTGGCATCAATTTAAAAAAGCAATTCGAAATCTAATCGCGTTGTAAAATATAAAATATAACCTGCCTATTATATGGTTCGTTATTCGTATTTAGGCAATCTTTGTCATATGATACGACAGCGTACCGCCGCCCCATTTTAAATATGTGATTTTATAGGAATCGGATATGGCATTGTAATAAAACCTGGCTGCAAAAGCATAATCGTATTTTAAAACCATTTGCCCGTCTTTAAGGGCGATCTGCCATGCAAGGTCGGTATCGCCCCCGATCCTTTGGTACCAAATTTTTACGTCCTTGTCGTATATCGCGGCCTTGTACCCGTCTATCTGTGTACCGTAAACATCTAAAGAAAAACGCCTCTGCTTAAGCGCGCTATCAACCAAATTTAACCTATAGTAGTAACTAGCCCCTCTGCTCTTATTCGTTTGCACATATATGACGCGCCCCTCTATGGTCTGCAAATCCTCTGGGCTAGACGGTAGCACCGCGGTGTAGGACATATGCAGCGCCGCGCCCGCGCCAAGGATAAAAAACAGCAGCACGCATCTTAAAAGCGTATTCATCTGATTAAAGCTAGCGATCTTTTTTTCATCGTATTTTGTATCAAAAAACATCAAACCTCTTTTGTTTAAATTTTATTTCGGCGCTTTATCCTGGCGCGCCATAGCAGCATAAAAACAAAGCTGCGTCGCTATAAGCTATCGCGATCTTTAAATCCGTACTTCTGCAACTAATACGGCTCGGTTTTTCCGTCGCCGTGAGCGATACAAGGCGCCGCTTCTACCAAAATTTAGCTTGGATTTTCATTCATTTTCATTCAACGAAGAGTAAATTTAAAAGCTAAATTTAAAAAGCGCGCGAAAGAAATATTTCTCTTTTTAAATTCCACTAAAATTTCATCTAAAATGCGGCAAGCTCGTATCCGTGGGGCTCGCCCAACCCGCTCAAGCTTTCAAACGCAAGCGTAACGCCGCTGCTTAAGTCTAGCTTCAAACCTTCATCCGTTGCGAGCTCGCGATACTCGATCTGCTCGCGATCTAAAGCGACTTTCACCGCCGCAAGATCGATGGGAGCAGGGCAGCCCGATAATATCCAAGGCTCGATTTCGATTTGTCGCGCCCTTACGCTGCCAAAATCCAAAGGCTCACTTCTGAAATGATCCGAAAAGATCATAAAAATTTCGTCCCGAAAAAAGTGAAACTCAAAGGCGCCGTATCTTAAAATTTCAGCCCCCGCGCTCTTAAAGCTCGCGTCCGCAGGACCGAACATCGCGACGATCTGCGCGCAGCTCAATCCACTTTTTACGTCAAAAAACTCGCCCGAGCGAAAGAATTTAAGCATATCGATTTTTAACATTTCGCTCCTTTGACGACGTTTTAAAGATACCGCGCACAAGCAAAGCCTAATGAAATTTAGCGTCCGCGCCGTAAATAAACGAGCAGGCGCAATCAAAAGCGGACGGGCATATCTGCATTAAATTTTATTCGCTAGGCACGAAATTCTAATACTGCGCTCGCGATATGAGCGAATACGGATGCCAGTGCCGCCGTTACAAACCATACTTTTGGCTTCATATCGCACCACCGCTTGCGAAGTGGCAAACCCGCGTAGATCCGATATTTACCGATTAAAATTTCACAAGCGTCGTAATATCCGAACTTAAGAAGCGATTTTATAATCCGCTTTAGCTCATCTGGCGCTGTACTATGAGCAGATAAACTCGTTTGAGTCCGTCAAGGCTAGCCGAAAACTCTTTTTAGATGCGCTTCGTAATCTTTTATAAAACGCTCCACATCAGGGTTTTTAACGACGTCGTTGCACATAAAAGTAGGCAGCCTTTTCGTGCCTAAAAACTCATTTGCCTTATGAAAATGCAAATAAACGCCGTCCACGCCCACGCCCTCAAAAAAATCCCCGGGCTTATCAAACGCTTGAAGCGGCGCATTCCAAGTAACGCTTAGCATGTGCGATTTGCCCTTTATTAGCCCACCCGTGCCGTAGCCGTCGTTTGGGCTTGCGCTGTGCCGCCCGTCGTTTGCCACTATCTTGCCTATGCCGCCCATAAACACCTCGTCCACGTATTTTTTGACTAGCCAAGGCTCGCCCATCCACCACGCGGGCATCTGCCAGATCACGGCATCCATCCATAAAAATTTTTCTACCTCGCCCTCTATATCGTAGCCCTCATGTATCGTGGTCTCGCGCGTTTCGTGCCCTAGGGCTTGTAGCGTCTTTTTGGCTAGCTCGTGCAGCGTCTTACTTAGCTTGCCGCCTTTGCCATTAAACGGCGCTCCGCCGTTGATAAGTAATATTTTCATTTTGATCCTTTGATTAAATTTGTTCGTTAGCGACTCGCTACACCTAAGTTAAAATTTCACCTCGCAGCCCTATGCGAAAATATAAGCGTAAATTTTATGAAGCGTTTAATTACTAATTTTACTTTTACGCCGCAGTTTACCGCCCCAAAATTTCAAATTTATCGCCGTGCACCGCGATCGCTTCGGCGTTATTTATCGGCACCAATTTTAACTTGCCGCCGTAAATTTTTAAAATTTCAGCCGCGCTTTGCACGAACGGTTCCTCGCCGTAGTGCGGCACGGGATAAAATTTCACCAGATCAAGCCCCGTTTGCGTTGCTACTGATTCACTACCACTCGCATCGTCCATCGCGCTCGCGTACTCCACGCTAGGCGCTGCGATCATCGCGCCCGCCGACTCGCCCACGTACACGAGCTCGCCGCTTCGGACGCGATCTGCGATGAGGTCAGCAAGACCTTTCTTTTTAAGCTCGCGCAAAAGATAAAAAGTGTTGCCGCCGCTTACGTAGAGCACCTGCGCCGCGCCGATCTTTGCCTTCGCTTCGGCCTCGCTCGCTTTGGAAACGTCTAAAATTTGAACCTCAAAGCCCATTTTGGCAAACGCCTCTTTCGCCTCGTCCACGTAGTCTCGGTACTCCTCGACGTTTGCGGCGGTCGGGATAAAAAGCACCTCCTTAGCGCGGATATTTTGCCCGGCGAAATCCTCAAAAAGCGTCGCCGCACCCGCAAAATAGGAGCACAAAAACATCTCTATCATCGTTTTTTCCTTTAATTAAAAATTTTCACTGATTTAAAAGCGCTCGTAAAACTTGGCCGCAATGACTGCGAGCAATGCGACCCAAACTAGTAGAGTAAATTCTACCGCGTCCACAAAGCAAGCGCACGATAAAAAATGGCGCGGACAGAATTTCGCCGATAAAAGGGCAAAATTTATCGCCGCAGCGGTTTGCAAACTATACAAAAACCCGAACGGCAACGCCAATTGCTCCTTGATCACTAACTGCCTGGCGGTTTCAAACTTCACTAAAACGACGCGAACCGATTAAATCGAGCTGGCTAGAGGAGTCGATCAGAGCGAACGATCAAAACGATCAAATTAAGCCGATCGACCAAATCGATCAAGGCAAGTCAGCCAAGGCAAAACGGCTAGTGCTTTTTATATTTAAAAAATCTAACGATCTTAGCCTGTAGCTTGAACCACTCGCTAAGCTCCATTATCGGATGCCCTGCGTAGTTTTTACCGCCCGCCAGATCCTTGCTTATGCCGCCGCGCGCCGCGATCTGAGCGAAATCGCCCACGCTTACGTGCCCGCCGCTGCCGCTCTGTCCGCCCATCACGACGTTGCGTCCAAGCGTCGTCGAGCCCGCAAGCCCTACCTGAGAGACGATGAGGCAGTTTTGCCCAAGCTCGCAGTTGTGCCCTATCTGAACGAGATTGTCGATCTTGCTATCCCGCCCAATTATCGTGGAGCCGAATACCGCGCGATCGATCGTCGTGCACGCGCCGATCTCGACCTCGTCTTGCAGCACGACGTTGCCGTTGTGATAAATTTTAACGTGCTCGCCCGTTTTGGTGTGCGCGTAGCCGAAGCCGTCGCTTCCGATGACGGCGTTTGCGTGGATCACGCAGCGCTCGCCGATGATCGTGTCATTGTAGATGACGGCGTTTGCGTGGATCACGCAGCCGCTTCCAATATGCACGTCATCGCCGATATACGCGCCGCTTAAAATGACGCAATTCTCGCCGATCGTGGAATTTACGCCGATATGCACGCCCTGCCCGATCTGCGCGCTGGCGGCGATCTTTGCGGGCGCGCCGCTGCGAATGAGCGGCTTAGCAAAATGCGCGCTTAAGATCGCAAAGGCTAGATGCGGGTTTTCGCACTCCAGCGCTCGCACGCCGCTTGGGGCTGCGGTGCCGATTTTTACCAATACGGCGGCTGCTTTGGTGGCGGATAAAAATTTCTCGTTTTTGTCGCTATCGCAGTAGCTCAGCTCGCTTTGCCTTGCGTTTTGAAGCGAATTGATCGCGGTGATCTCCGCGTCCGCTCCGTTAAGCTCTATGTTTAAAATTTCGGCAATTTTTGATAATTTCATTTGCGCTCCTTTGATTAAATTTTATCGCCGCTTACATATCCAGCGCGACGCTGCCGCCGCGGACGACGTCGATCGGATTGTATTTTTTTATCGTCTTTAAAAATCCGTCGATGCGGTCTGCGTCGTCGCACGCCATGATGACGATCTTGCTGTCGTCGCTGTTTGCGATGCTGCCGTTGTAGGCTTTTAAAACGGCATCGAGCCCCGCTAAATTTTCACCCAGCGCGATCTTTACCAAAACCATCTCCTTTTCGACGAATTTTGCATCATCGATGACCTTGTAGACGGGGATCAGCTTATGAAGTTGCTTAGTGATCTGCTCTATGACGCGCTCGTCGCCCGAAGTGACGATGCTAAGGCGCGATAGACCGGTATTTGGGATCGGTGCAACGGTAAGGCTGTCGATATTATAGCCGCGCCCCGCAAAAAGCCCCGAGATCCGCGACAAAACGCCGTGCTCATCGGTAACGACGACCGATATTACTCTTCTTATGCTATTCATCTTTACGACTCCTGCTCAAAAATCATATTATAAAGCGCGCCGCCTGCGGGCACCATCGGCCAGACGTTTTCGAAGCGATCGATCTTAGCCTCGATGACGCTTACTTTCTTACTCGCAAGAGCCTGCTTCAGCGCATCCTCAAATTCCGCTTTACTGCTGACGCTAAAGCCCACGCCGCCAAAGCCCCCCGCAATTTTTACGAAATCGGGCTGAGAGCTAAGATCGGTCGATGAGAAACGCTGCCCGTAAAACAGGCTCTGCCACTGTCGCACCATGCCTAAGAAATTGTTGTTTAATACGATATTTACGACGTTTAGACCGCTCTCGCTCGCAGTCATCAGCTCTTGGATATTCATCAAAATCGAGCCGTCGCCGCTGAAATTTATAACGGGCTTATCTCCCGCATAAGCCTTCGCGCCCAATGCCGCGGGCAGGCCGTATCCCATCGTGCCCTGCCCTCCGCTACTTAGCAGAGTGCGCGGCTTGCAAAACGGATAAAACTGCGCGACCCACATCTGATGCTGCCCCACGTCCGTAGCGATGATAGCGTCCTCGCCCGCGATTTTTGCGGTACTTTGGATAACCCACTGCGGCTTTAAAATTTCATCGCTGTCGTTAAATTTAAGCGGGTGAATTTCATCGTATTTACGGATGAGCTCGCGCCACTGCTCGAAATTTGCAGGGCTGACCTCGTTTTTAATGCGCGGCAGCATCTCCTCTAGCACCGATTTCACATCGCCCACGATCGGATAATCCGCGTTTATGATCTTTGAGATCGAGCTAGGATCGATATCGACGTGGACGATCTTTGCGTTTTTGCCGAATTCACTTAGCTTTCCGGTGACGCGATCGTCAAATCTCGCGCCCAGGCAGATTATCAGATCTGACTCGCTAAGAGCCATATTTGCGGCGTAGCTGCCATGCATTCCTACCATGCCGAGGCGGTTTTTATCATCGCTTCGCATAGCCCCCAGCGCCATAAGAGTTTCAACGACAGGGATCTGCGCAAACTCGCTAAGCTCGCGCACCAGCTCGCTTGCGCCCGCGCTGATGACGCCGCCTCCGATGTAGAGGATAGGTTTTTTGGAATTAGCGATTAGCTCGACGACTTTTTTGATCTGTTTAGAATTACCCTTATAATTGGGCTTATAAGTCTGCATCTTGATTTCGCTAGGATATTCAAAAACTCCAAGCTTCGCCGTTACGTCTTTGGGAATATCAACGTGCACGGGTCCCGGTCTGCCGCTGCGAGCGATATAAAAGGCCTCTTTTAAAATTCTAGGCAGCTCTTCAATAGTTTTAACCAGATAGTTGTGCTTAACGCAAGGGCGTGAAATTCCAATCGCATCAATCTCTTGAAAGGCGTCGGTGCCGATAAGCGAGGTCGCCACCTGCCCGCTAATAAGCACGATCGGGATGCTATCGGAATACGCCGTAGCAAGCCCCGTAAGCGCGTTCGTAAACCCAGGACCGCTTGTGACGACGGCCACGCCGACCTTGCCGCTAGCGCGCGCGTATCCGTCCGCAGCCATCGCCGCGGCCTGCTCGTGGCGCACCAAAATGTGTCTGAAGTATTTTTGTTTGTAAATTTCATCGTATATGTTCAGCGCCGCACCGCCGGGATAGCCGAAAACAACCTCGACCCCCTCCTGCCGCAACGCCTCCACGATCATCTGCGATCCGCTAATTTCTTTCATACGCCCATCCTGTTTCGTTGGAATAATTTTGTGATTATATTATTTTGTATATAAATTTTACGAATTTTAGGCGCTAAATCGGGTCAAATTTAAAATTTAATAGCAGCAAGACGGGACAAAATTTTGGAATTTAGCAAGAGCGGGAAAGGCAAATTTAAAATTTAGCCATAAATTTAAAACGGACGGGATGTTCAGATTTAAAATTTTAAAGTGCAGATTTGTTTCGACCAAACGCGGCACGGCAGTTTTAACGTAAAATTTTGGCTTGAAATTTTACCACGCGAGGCTTGGATTAAATTTATAAAATTTTTTGGAATTTTATCGTAGCGCGAAGCAACTCCTGTGTAAATTTTAAATTCTACGTTACGAAATTTTAAAATTTAGCCGTAAATTTAGGGCGGGTGGAATCTCGATTATAAAATTCTAAAATTCCGCCCGCGTAAAATGAATTTTAAAACCCTCTATCTACCTGCACGCCTACGCCCACGCTAGCGCAGTTGCCGCTTTGCGGATCGCAGTCGCCGAAGCTTGTGACGCTACTGGATCTTTTCGAGCGGATCGTTCCCATATGCATAGGCACCGGCATGTTACGGCGCGAGCTTCCGCCAATCTCGCTATCGCTCATACTGTCAGAACTTCTCTTACGAGAATAATCATCACGCGGAGGTGGCGGTGGCGGAGGAGGCGGTTTTATACCTCCGTGCGGAGGTGGTGGCATGCCGCCAGGAGGTGGAGGAGGTGGCGGCATCATGCCGCCGTACCTACCATATCCTCGAGGAGGAGGTGGCGGTAAAGTGCCGGTCTCTGTGATCGTGATGCCATTGCCGTAATTTTCAACGCGTCTGTAAGTAGAACCTCCATAAACCGTGCGAGTGCGGGTCTTTTCGACTACGACTATGTCGCGATCAGGCTGCACCGGCTGCTGCACGTTAGCTCTAGGCGATATTTCAAAGCTCTTCTGCAGTTTGGCGGTATCGTAACTTGCAAAGCCGTTGATGCCCTTTAGCTCATCTGCACTTGAAATTTCGCGCTTTTGGCGGTATTGCATAAGCATATCCGCCCTACCCGCATCAAGTCCGCCGATCGTCATCAGCTCATAGCGACTAGCTTCATTTATGTTGATTTTTGCCGCGGCGAGGCTCACTAAAAGAGCCAAAATCACTAAATTTTTCATGTGTGCTCCTTTGTTGGAAGTTACCAAATTCTAAACCCTCACGATAAATCTTTGATTAACACGCAAGCAAAATTTTGCTACAATTGCCTATCTTATTTCAAAGGATCAACCGATGAACGGAATTTTGCTCCTATGCGACGAGCCTGCCGCCTACCAATCCGAGCTAAAAAAACTAGATAAAATTTTATCTATGAGCTTTCACAACGTTTTGCAACTTTGCATCGCTGGCGATAATGCCCTTTTTAGCAGGAGCGAGCTTGAAAAAGCGCTCGCGGATGGACAGGATGAGCGCGTGCGAAAGACGGCGATAGAGCGCTTTACGCAGATTTTAGAGCAGTGTAATTTTGTGCTGGTTCGCGGCGTAGCGGGAGCCGATCTGCGCGAGCTAAATTTACAAATCGCAAAGGATCTAAATATCCCCGTTTGCGGATTTTATCCTAACGAAATTGCCGCGCGCATCGGCGCACGCTTGATCACCGCAGCAAAAGCGGTAAACTTTGCCAGCATATATGAGGATAAAATTTTATTTTCCGCGCTAAGACCTGCACAAGAGGGTGCAAATTCTAAAAAATCGGAGCTTTGCGGCAAAAATTCCGCCTGCGAAAAGGGCGCAAAATTTCACGACGAAAATTTCGCTTGCCAAAGCGGCGCGATAGAGCTTGATAAAGTCGTTGCCGACAAAAGCTACTTCACGGATGCAGCAAACTCCACGCGCTGTGAAATTCTAACCCCGTTGAAATTTGAAAGCAAGCTCTACGCCAAGGCCCGCGCGAACGTTAAAACCGTCGTGCTTCCAGAAAGTGACGATGAGAGAATTCTGCGCGCAGCCGCGATTATAAAACAAAGCGGCGCGGCGAATTTAATCCTTCTGGGGCGCGAGGATGAAGTGCAAAAAAGCGCAAACAAGCTAGATCTCGATCTAAGCGGCGTTAAAATTTTAGATCCGCAGACGGATTCAAATTTAGAAAAATTTGCGCATGATCTTTATGAGCTTCGCAAGGCAAAGGGTATGAGCGAGGCGCAGGCGCGCGATTTAGTGCGCGATCGCACCTACTTCGGCACGATGCTTGTGTATGAAGGGCTAGCCGATGCGATGGTAAGCGGTGCCGGCACGACTACTGCTGAGACGATCCGCCCCGCGCTTCAGATCATTAAGACAAAACCGGGCATCGCGAGCGTTAGCGGCGCGTTTATAATGTGCCTGGATACGCAGGCTATGCTTTTTGCCGACTGCGCCGTGGCGCCGAGCCCGAGCGCGGAGTATCTGGCGGGTATTGCGATCTCAAGCGCCGCGACCGCAAAGGCGTTCGGGTTTGAGCCGCGTGTGGCGATGTTAAGCTACTCCAGCGGCGACAGCGGTAGCGGCGATAGCGTGGAATTCATAAAAACTGCAACGCAAAAAGCGCGCGAAAAGGCGCCTGATCTCACAATCGACGGACCGCTGCAATTCGATGCCGCAGTCGATGCGGCGGTAGCTAAGAAAAAGATGCCAGGCTCCGCAGTCGCAGGGCGCGCGAACGTATTTATCTTCCCCGATCTTAACTGCGGAAATATCTGTTACAAAGCCGTGCAGCGCACCGCAGGCGCCGTGGCGATTGGACCCATTTTACAGGGCTTAAAAAAGCCGGTAAACGATCTAAGCCGCGGCTGCAAGGTCGCCGATATCGTAAACACGATACTTATCAGCGCCATTCAAGCAGGAGAGAATTAAATGGATATCCTAGTCATAAATTCCGGCTCGAGCTCGGTTAAATTTAAATTCCACGATATGCTAAATCACGCCTGCATTGCAAGTGGGCTCATCGAGGAGATTGGCTCGACGCACGCAAGCGGAAGCATCAATTGCGCCAACGGACGAAGCATAAAGGTTGAAAACGAGCAAATTCCAAATCACGAAACCGCGATCGCAATCGCGATCGATCTTTTAAAACAAAGCGGAGTAATCAAAGATCTAACTCAAGTAGGCGGCATCGGACATCGCATCGTTCAGGGTGCGGATTATTTCGACGCTCCTGCGCTCATAGATGAGGACGTAATGGCTAAAATCGCCGAGCTTGCGCCGCTTGCACCGCTACACAATCCCGCAAATTTAGCGGGCATTAAATCCTGCCTAAAGATCGCTCCTAAAATTCCAAACGTAGCGGTTTTCGATACGATCTTTCATCAAAGCATACCGCCTTATGCGTATATGTACGCGCTACCGTATGAATTCTACGAAAAATATAAGGTTCGCCGCTACGGCGCGCACGGCACATCGCATTGGTTCGTCTCGACAATGGGGGCAAAATTTTTACGTAAGAAATACGAAAACTTCAACGCCATTACGCTACATCTTGGCAACGGCTCTAGCGTAAGCGCCATAGAAAACGGCAAATGCATCGACACCTCGATGGGGCTAACGCCGCTTGAAGGCATCATCATGGGTACCAGATGCGGCTCGATCGATCCTGCGATCATCCCATACATCGAGCGCGTCGCGGGCTACAACGCGCAGGATATGGACGTCATAATGAACAAAAAAAGCGGACTTTTGGGCATCTGCGGCGCAAGTGATCTGCGAAAGGTATATGAAAAGATGGAAGGTGGCGAGCCGCGCGCGAAACTCGCGTTTGAGATGCTCGTTTACAGCGTCGTTAAGATGATCGGAGCGTATTACGCCGTGCTTGGACGCGTGGACGCTTTGATCTTTACCGGCGGTATCGGCGAGAATGCACCGCATTTTAGACAAAATGTCTGCGAGAAGCTCGCTCATATCGGCATCGAAATCGATGCGACAAAAAACGCCAAAAATACCGGCTCGATTAGAAATTTAAGCGCGGCGGATAGCAAAATCAAAACGCTCGTAATCCCTACCAACGAGGAGCTGGCGATCGCCGAAGCCACGGTCGATACGATCAACAAAAACTCCGCGCAGATCGACTATCAGAAATACTCGGAATTTTAAATTTGATCTAGCGGGATTCCGCGGTTATTTTGCGAGCAGCAACGCTAACTTGCCTTTTTTGTTAAGCGATTAAATTTCAGGCTTTAGCTGCGAGCTTGCGTGAAATGAAAGGGCTTTCTTTATTTTAGGGCTTTCTCGCTCCGACGATACGAGAAATTGCTATGCTACGCGCGGGTTTAAATTTTATTCGTCGCTTCCGATAAAGCTTAAATTCTTCCTCGGAGTGGGCGGAGCGGAAGGGGCTATACTTACGAAGCGCCCTTTTACTTTGCTTCGGCTAGCAACCGCAAGCAGGTCTACCGCCAAAACCCCCACCTACCCCACTGCACGTTAGAGGCGGCGAGACTTTGTTTGTAAAAAAGCATTGCTCGGTTAAATTTAATAAATTTTATTTCAAATTTGACCGCAAAATTCCAAAGCAAGTCCTTATTGTGAAATTTACCGGATAATAAGGCATAAAATTTTAAAATTTAGTGCAAGCCGGGTTTTGAGGCGCAAATTTTATTAAAGGAGCGAACGATGAGCGATCTGCCGAATTCTCAAGGCGCGCAAGAGCAAGAGGCGCCGTATCCAGATACGAAATTTACTAAATTTTTCGGGCGACTTTACGCGGCGGTTTTTGCGCTGTTTGCGATCACTGCGCTTAGCGTATTCGTGCTACCCGAAAATATTTTAGACGCAAGCACGGCATGCGCAGACTTCGTTAAATTTATGAAGCGGTTTTTTCCAAACATCGCCGTAATCGGCAAAATAAGCCCGCACACGCAGCTTGCGGAATTTTACGTCGCGGCATTGTGGGTATCTATTTTAACGGCTTTTGCGCTAAGCTGCGTGTATTGTCCGATCGCCACATTCTTATACAAAAAAGAGCTTCCCGCCGTCAAGACGCAGCTATTTGTGATATTGCTCGCTATACCTTTCGCTTACTGGGCATTAAACAATTATTTCTACGCCGATTTTGCCGTAAACGGCATCCCGCACAGAGTAGGCAGCGGACGGACGTTCCCAACTTTTGCGAGCAGAGAAAGCCTATTTGGTTGGATATCGTTTTTCACAGCCACCTCGATGTTTATGAGTATGCTTGTCGTGATTTCGCTTAGCGATATAGTCCACTGGATATATCTATCGAGAAATAAAAGCTAAATTTTATGAAATCGCGGACGAATAAAATTCCGCACCCATAACTTTTAGGGTCATTTTACGAGCGCAAAGCGAGCGACTGATAAAATTCCGCTCTCCGTTTTAGAACAAAAACAAGCGACGATTAAATTTAAACGCTCCGGCAATTAGACCCTTTTTGCGCGGAATTTAAGCGAGCAAGCGACGATTAAATTTAAACCGCAAGCGGCCGCTTTTAAATTTTAAAATTTCACTAAATTTTAAAATTTTATTCGCGCCATGTAAGGCAGAAGGTCGTTACCTCGCCAGGCACGCTGTCGTAGGAGATAGAAAAGGAGTATTTTTTGCAGACCTCGCTTACGATGCTAAGCCCGATTCCAAAGCCGCCCTCACTTGAGTTAAAGCGCGCAAAGCGCCTAAAAATTTCGTCGCCCTTTTTCCTGTCGATCCCCTCGCCGCTGTTTGAGATCGCTAGCTCGCCGTGCCTTAGCCGCACATCCACGTAGCCGCCTGCATCGGCGTATTTTACGGCGTTACTTAGCAGATTGTCGATCAAGCGCGAAATTTCATAAATATTTGCGTTCATGCTCGCGTCCGAAAGATCGGTTTTAAGGCTTAGTCTGCGCTTTTGAATAAACGGCGCGAAGTATTCGCAGCGCGAAGCGACGAGGCTTTTTAGATCGATAGAGCTAATCTCGCCCTCCTTATTCATACCGAAGGTTAAAAACACGAGATCCTCGTAGATGCGCGAAAGCGTCTTAGCGGCAAGGTCGATATTAGCGACGCGCTTGGCGTTGTATTCTCCAAGCTCTGCGTGCCGCATCGTCTCAACGCTCATGGAGATAATACTAAGCGGGGTATTGATCTCGTGGGTACTATCCTTGATGAAGCGATTTAGCGTGTCGATCTTATCGTAAAGCGGCTTGGTGCCTAGCCGCACCAGATAAAACGCCACGGCTAATATCACACCCAAAAGCGCTATCATCATCGCTGCGGTTTTGATACGAAGCGTTAAAATTTCGCCCTGCACGCTACTTCCAAGCAGAATGATTTTAGCCTTGGAAAAGGCATTTCGCTCCTCCATATTTTGCAGATTCTCATAAATTCCTAGCCTTCCGCCACTTATAAATTCCGCCTTTAGCTTTGCTTTGTCAAGCGCTCCGAGCTCACCGCCGCAGCCGTAAATTTCATCAGAGTTTGGCTTAAATATGCACGCACTCACGCCCTTTTCGCGCTCAAAGTCCGCTAGTGATTCCAGCCCGTCCATGCTCGCTTTCATATAGATCATCATCTTGATCTCTTTTAGCTCTTTTATCCTGTGCGAAAGCAGCGCGGCTTCGTTCATCCTGTAATTTATCTTGAAAAAATATCCTAAAAACAACGCACTTGAAATGAGATATAAAGATAGAATTTTAAGCGTTAAAGCGGTCTTTTCAGACATACAGATACCCTGCGTTGCGGCGGTTTATGATGTGCTCTTCGCCTAGGACGCGGCGCAAATTTTTGATATAAGTTCGCAGCGCCTCTTCGCTCGGCGTCTCATCGAACGTATAGATAGCGGAGAAAATTTCATCCTTGCTCAAAAGCCTGTTTTTATTTTGTAAAAAAAGCGCCAGCAGCTCGCGCTCTTTGTTTGAAAGCGCGACGGGCACGCCCGATCTGCGTAGCTCTTTGCTTGCAAAGTAAAATTTAAACTCGTCGTCGATGGTCACGAAATCATCGAAATTGTGGCTAAAATTTCGCTTTATGAGCGAATTAACGCGCAGCATCAGCTCTTTTAGCTCGTATGGTTTTTTGAGATAATCATCGCAGCCGCTTTTAAAACCGACCTCAAGGTCATCAAGCGTATTTAGCGACGTAGCAAATATTGCAGGAGTGTGATCGCCGCTCTTGCGCAGCTCTTTTAAAAGTGAAAATCCGTCACCTTTGGGGATTTTTACGTCAAAGATAAAAAGATCAAATTTTTGCTCATAAGCAAGATCCGCGGCGCTTTGAGCGTCGCTGCAAACGCATACGTCAAAGCCCGCGTCTTTTAGATATTCACCGATGAGATCGCAAAGCGTCTCATCGTCCTCTACGAGTAAAATTTTACTCACTACATCTCTTTTTTCATCTCTTTTTTCATCTCTTTTTTTGCATGAGAGCCCTTTTTGACGGCATCTTTTTTCATACCATGCGTCTCGTGCTTCATATGTTTCATCTCAGCTTTCACCTCTTTCGCACCATTATGCATTGATGTGTTGGCGTCCTTCATCTCGTCTTTCATGCCCATGTCAGCAGCTACGGCAAAAGTGCCAGCTAATAGCGCACTAAGCGCAAACAAAGTAAGTTTTTTCATTACGTACTCCTTAAAAAAAATTAGCGGAATTATACTTCCGCAAAAGTGAAGTATGTGTGAAATTCCGAAAAAATTCAAATTTAAATTTAAACGCCTGTAAATTCAAATGCGGCGCGGTTTAAATGCGCTCGGTCGGTCTCGATCTCTGAAATTTAAATCGCCTCGCTACGGCTAGTCAAATTCTAAACGCAAATCAAAGCTAGCGAGGGCGCACACCAACAGTGCATTGCCGAGCTTATTTTACCGCGGCGAGATAAAAATTTAAACCGCCGGCGAAACTAATTAAATTTATAATGCTACGACTAATGCCACGACGCGCATGTCAAAGCGAAAACGGCCGAGCCAGCCTTTGAGTTCGCGGCTTCACGTGAGCTTTTAAATTCGCTATGCCGCGTAAGCTTTTAATTTAGTGCGACGCAAGCGCACAGGGCGCGAAATCGCACCTAGATCGCGGCGCAGCTTTTGATCTCGTCCTCGCCTACGATCTCATAGATCACGCCCGCCTTTTTGATAAACTCCTCCACGCGCGCGACGTGTGCGGGCTCCACGTTGATCACAAGGCTTCCGACGACGTTTTTATCAAGGCGCTCAAGCTTGCCCCAGACGATGTTAAAATTTATCTCCAAAGCGCGCGCCATATGCGTGATCACGCTGTCAAACGCGACCGCGGGCGGGAAAAAGAGCCTGATATTCACGCCGCTTGCGGGCAGCACCTCCTCCTCGCCCAAAAACTCCTTCATATTCTCATCCGGGTGCAAAAACAGTGAGACGATATCGCCCGAGTTGCTCACGCGCCCGCCCTTAAGCAGGATCGCTCGCTGCGCGATGCCCTTTACGACCTCCATCTCGTGCGTGACGAGCACGATCGTGATGCCTAGCTCGCGATTGATGCGGCGCAGAAGCGATAAAATTTGAGCGGTAGTGTTAGGATCAAGCGCCGAGGTCGCCTCGTCGGAAAGCAAAATTTTAGGGCTTAATGCAAGCGCGCGCGCGATCGCCACGCGCTGCTTCTGTCCGCCGCTAAGCTCGCTAGGATAGGCATTTGCTTTATCTGCAAGCCCCACGAGCTCCAAAAGCTCGGCGACGCGGCTCTTTGTATGGTCCTTCGAATAGCCCCAAAATGCTAACGGCGTGGCGACGTTTTGCGCGACGGTGCGGCGGCTCATAAGCGCGAAGTGCTGAAAAATCATACCGATATTTTTGCGCAGCTCGCGGATCTGAGCGGCGTTTAGCTCTCTTACCTCCCTGCCCTCTACTTTGAGGCTTCCTTCTTGATAGTCCTCAAGGCCGTTTATGCAGCGCAGCAGAGTGCTTTTACCCGCGCCGCTGCGGCCGACGATAGCAAAAATTTCACCCTGCTTTACTTCCAGGCTCACATCGTCAATCACGCAGGTTTTGCCGTAAAATTTCTTTAAATTCTCTATCTTTATCACTCAGATTTCCTCGTTCATAATTCCGCCGAAGCGCCCCCAAAAATTTATAAAATTTCGCGCCTTAGCTCATCTGCGCTCTTTGGCGAAATAAGCGCCGGAGCGATGTCAAATACGCTAAACGCGCCACTTTCGCCTCTTTGCGCTAGGCGATACGCCGCGCGGGCGTAGGCTACTAGTACGCTTGCGGTAAATTCGGGATTTGAGTCAAGCTTTAGCGAAAACTCGATCAGGTGTTTATTTTCGCCGCGCTCGCCAGTCGCTCCGCTTCGCAAAACGAATCCTCCGTGAGGGATGCCGCCGTGCTCTTTTTTAAGCGTCGCAAGATCTATGAAATGCACGCTCGTGTCGTAATCGGCGAAGTAATTCGGCATCGTTTTTATCTCACGCTCGATGCGCGCTTTATCGGCGCCATCCTCGGACACTACGTAGCACTCGCGCAGGTGTTTTTCGCGCGTGTTAAGTCTCGGGTTTTCGCCCGCGCGAACTCGCTCAAGAGCGCTTTCTATCGGCACGGTGTATTGGCGTGCGTCCACGACGCCCTCGATCCTGCGGATAGCGTCGGAGTGGCCCTGGCTCACGCCTTTACCCCAAAACGTGTAGCTGCTGCCGTTTTCCAGCACGCTTTCGCCAAATAGTCTATTTAACGAAAACAGACCCGGATCCCAGCCAACGGCGATGATGCCTACATTTCCGCCCGCTTTGGCGGCGGCGTCTACCGCGGCGAAGTGCTCCGGGATTTTTGCGTGCGTATCGAAGCTATCAACGACGTTAAAGCTCCGCGCAAATTCTGGCGTCTGAGTCGGTAGATCGGTCGCGCTGCCGCCGCAAAGAACTAAAACGTCGAATTCGCCCTTGTGCGATAAAATTTCATCCGCGCTGAATACCGGCGCACCGCATGTTTGCACGCTGTGCGGCTCACGGCGAGAAAACACCGCCGAAAGCTCTAAATCCTTGCTATTTCGCGCGACAAGCTCTACGCCGCGACCTAAATTTCCATATCCCAAAACCGCTATTTTTATTTTTTCGCTCATTTTTTATCCTTCAAATTTTAAAATTTAGCGCGTAAAACGGCGCGCCGCCGATAAAATTTTACCTCAGTAGGAAATAATAAATCACGTATAACCAACTTAAAAATCCGTGGATTATCGCCCACATTATGCTTTTATTGACTCCCCATGATAGTGCGACGGCTATGACCGTGCCTAATGTAAATCCACCGATACTACCTTTTGACATATTTTTCTCCTTGATTTAAATTTAGACTCAAATGAGCGGACTACTCGTCAAACGCCTTTAGCTCGTCGCATACTTTGGCGAATTTTTCCTGCGCGCTTTGCAACCCTTCGCGGTTTGCGGTGACGACGTCAGCGGGCGCGGAGGAGATAAATTTTTCATTGTCTAGCATCGCAGAGAGCTTTTCGATCTCTTTTTGCAACTTCGCTTTTTGCGCGCTAAGGCGCGAAACCACGCCGCTAAGATCAACTCCATCAAGCGGTACGAAAGTTTCTAGTCTCTCGCTTACGTCGCGGGCGGAATTTGTGATATTTTGCTGCGTAAATTCCACTTCATCTACCTTGGCAAGCGTTTTAATGTAGTCTGCGGCGGCGCTTAGATCGACTGCAGATTTGACGTAGGCTTTGGCTACGCGCGCATTGCCGAGCTCGATCGTCGCCTTTGCGCGGCGAATGCTAACGATCGCTTCAATAACGAGCGAAAATAGCTCCTCGATCCGCTCGTTGCGCTCGCCAGGCTGCGGGTATCGCATCACCATGATGGAGCGCGCGTCTTGTAGCTTCGTGCCGCTTAGCTCCTGATAAAGATACTCGCTTAGAAACGGCATAAATGGGCTTAGTAGCTTCATCGCTTCTTTAAAAATCATCCCTAGCTCACCGATCGCGGCCTTGTCCGCCTTGCTAAGCTCAATGCCCCAGTCGCAAAACTCGTCCCAAAAAAACTTATAAAGCTCGGTCGCAGCGTCGTTGAAGCGGTATTCGTCTAAATTTTCCCGCACCGCGCTCACGCAGCAATTAAAGCGCGAAAGCATATATTTGCCGAGGCTCGTTTTGATCTGCGCCGCGTCTAAATCGTCGAATTTAGAAGCGTTTAAAAGCAAAAATTTGCTCGCGTTATAAAGCTTGTTCGTAAAATTTCGATATATCAAAAGCTTATCGTCGCTAAGGCGCAGATCGCGCCCCTGCACGCACAAAATCGTAAGCGTAAAGCGCAAAATATCGGCGCTAAATTCATCGATTTTTAGCAGCGGATCGACTACGTTTTTGCTCGATTTGCTCATCTTTTTGCCGTCTTTGTCCTTAACTAAGGCATGCAGATAGATGTCGCGAAACGGCAGCTCGCCCATGGCGTTTTGGCACTGAAACATCATGCGCGCGACCCAGAAAAACAAAATGTCAAAGCCGGTAATCAGCATCGTATTGGGATAGAATTCCGCCAAATCGCCCTCAAACCACTTCTCGTTTTTCAGCGCCTCGCCGTTGCCCCAGCCAAGCGTACTGATCGGCCAAAGACCGCTTGAAAACCACGTATCGAGCACGTCGGGATCTTGAGTAAAATTTTTACCGCCGCATTTCGGGCAGACATCGGGGCTCTCTCGCTCATCCGCCCACTGATGGCCGCAGTCGCAGTAAAACACGGGAATTCTATGCCCCCACCACAGCTGGCGGCTGATACACCAATCCTTCAGCTCGCGCATCCAGGCGTTGAAGCTATTGATCCAGTGCTTCGGGAAAAATTCCGCCTCGCCGGAATTTACCTTAGAGATCGCATCTTTTGCGATATCTGCGCGCACGAACCACTGCTGCGAGATGTACGGCTCGACGACGTTTTTGCAGCGGTAGCAGTAGCCGACTTGATTTTCGTAGTCCTCGATTTTTTCGATAAAGCCCAGCCGATCAAGCTCCGCTACGATCTGATCGCGCGCAGCAAGTCGCTCTAAACCATTAAATTTACCGCACTGCTCGTTTAAAATTCCTTTTTCGTCAAAAACAGTGATAAACTCCAGCTCGTGGCGCTTGCCGACCTCGTAGTCGTTGGTATCGTGCGCGGGAGTGACCTTTACGGCGCCCGTTCCGAAGCTCATATCGACGTATTCGTCGGCGATGATCTCTATCTCGCGGCCGATTAGCGGCAGCACGAGCTTTTTGCCGATCCAATTTTTATAGCGTTCGTCCGCGGGATTTACCATCACCGCAGTATCGCCGAAGTAGGTCTCGGGTCGCGTAGTAGCCACTACGATAAATTTATCTTGCGCGTCCGAAAAGTAATAACGCAGATAATAAAGCTTGCCCTTGTTCTCCTTGTGCTCGACCTCCACGTCGCTTAGTGCGCCGTCGTGCGTGCACCAGTTTACCATGTAGTTTCCGCGTACGATTAGTCCCGCGTCGTATAAGCTTACGAATGCTTTGCGCACGGCGTTTTTAAGCCCCTCATCCATAGTAAAGCGCTGTCTGCTCCACGCAGGCGTGACGCCCAGGCGCTTCATCTGCCTTACGATCTGCCCGCCGCTTTGCTCCTTCCAGTGCCAAACATGCTTTAAAAACTCCTCGCGCCCTATCTCTTCTTTTTTGATCCCTTGCGCCAAAAGCTCGCGCTCGACGACGTTTTGCGTTGCAATGCCTGCGTGATCAAGCCCCGGCTGCCACAGCGTGCGGTAGCCGTCCATTCGCTTGTATCGCGTCATTATGTCTTGCAACGTAAAAGTGAGCGAGTGCCCGATATGAAGCACTCCGGTGACGTTAGGAGGGGGCATCATAATGCAAAAGTTTTTGCCTTTTTGCTGGATATCTTTATTGCCGTCGATCTCGAAATAACCGCGCTGCTCCCAAATTTTATAAAAGCTCTCCTCTACGGCTTTCGCGTCGTAAAAATCTGCCATCTTTAGCCTTTTTTTAAAATTTTAAATTTTGCGATTTTAGCGGAATTTATGTAAAGCGCTCATTAAAGCGTGCCAATTCTGCATTATACAATAAAATGTAGTATTTAAATATATGTAAAAATATCGAATTTTAGAATATTTTAGATAAAATTTTAAAAAATCATATAAAAACACTTGACATTAAAAATTCTACCTGCTATAATACCGCGAAATTTTAACCAAAAGGATTAAATATGAAGAAATTTCTTCTCGCTTCGCTTCTTAGCGCCAGCGTCGTCAGCTTCGCTCTTGCCGAAAAAATCGTAGTCGCCGCTACTCCGATACCGCATGCCGAAATTTTAGAGCAGATTAAGCCTGATCTAAAAGCCCAAGGCTACGATCTTGAGGTCAAGGTTTTCAACGACTACGTAACCCCTAACCTCGCTACTGATAGCGGCGACGTGGATGCGGGATTTTTCCAGCACGTGCCATATATGGAGGAATTTAACGCTAATAAAGGCACGAAGTTAAAAGCGACCGTGGGTGTGCACTTAGAGCCGATGGGCATCTACAGCCATAAGATTAAAAATTTAAAAGATCTTAAAAACGGTGCCAAAGTTGCCGTGCCGAACGATCCGACTAACGAAAGCCGCGCTCTTGATCTGCTCGTAGCCGCAGGGCTCATCGAAGTAGATCAAAACGCTAAGCTTCGCACGCCGCTAGATGTCACGAAAAATCCTAAAAATTTAGAAATTTTAGAGCTTGAAGGCGCCGCGCTTCCACGCACCCTGGGCGATGTCGATATTGCGGTTATCAACTCAAATTTTGCCTTTAACGCAAATTTAAACCCAATCAAGGATTCGCTATTTTTAGAAAAGGCTGAGGGCAACCCTTACACAAATGTTATTAGCGTTAAAGAAGGCAACGAAAACAGCCCTAAAATCAAGGCGCTAGATAAAGCAATTCAAAGCGAGAAAGTGAAAAAATTCATCGAGACGCAATATAAAGGCGCAATCATTCCATCGTTTTAACTCCTCTCTTTTTAAAATTCGGCGCACGATTCGCGCCGAATTTGCTGGCATTCGCTATTTTATTTACTATCTTTTTTTATAATTGCGCGAAATTTACCGAGTAAAGGAAAAATAATGAAAAGAATTTTATCTTTCAGCTTTGTTGCCGCTATGGCTATATCTTCGCTTAATGCAGGCGTTTTGGCTACTGCAAAAGACGCGAATATCACTATTACAGATGAGGATGTTGCACCGTTTTTAGCTCAAGGTATGCAGCACGGCGGACAGGAACCGACCGCCGATGAGAAGAAAAAACTAATCGATGATCTAATCAAATACAAACTTCTAATCGCAGAGGCGAAAAAATCAGGCATTGAAAACAGCGACGAATATAAGCATCAGCTAGAGCTTGCTAAAGATGGCATCGCATTTAATCTATGGCAACGCGAAGAGGCCAAGGGCGTAAGCATCAGCGACGAGGAAGCTAAAAAAATTTATGATGAAAATAAACAAAATTTCATGCAACCAGATTCCGTTACCGCAAGCCATATCTTAGTAGCAGACGAAAAGGCTGCTAAAAACGCGATTGCGAAGCTATCAAAAGTCAAAAAAGAGAATTTAAAAGAGGAATTTAATAAGCTAGCCAAAGAAATTTCAATCGATCCAAGTGCTAAAGAAAACGGTGGCGATTTGGGCTCTTTTGGCAAAGGCATGATGGTGCCGGAGTTTGAAAAGGCGGCGTTTGCGCTAAAAGATGGTGAGATGAGCAAAACTCCGGTAAAGACGCAATTCGGATATCATGTAATCTACAAAGAAAGTAGCAAAAAGGCTGAGACTATGCCGTTTGAAAAGGTAAAAGATCTCATCAAAAATCAATTACTTCCAAGCAAAGTAAACAAAAAAATCGATGACAAGGCTAATGAGCTATTCGGCAAACTAAACATCGAATACGCAAAATAGTTTTAATTTTAAGGCGCGAGACTATTAAATTTATATGCAAGTTCGCTGCGGCAGTAACTTGCAAGAATAAATTTTAGCCCGCGCTTTTGTTTTATATACGCTAAATTTTGTGAAATTTTAAGATCACTCTTATATCGTCGGATTGTTAAATTCTAAATTTATTCGCTCTACCGATGCTAAATTTCGCGGAATTGTAAGTACAGCCGGTTTTTACACATTAAATCAAGGAATTCAAATGCTTTCTAATATCGTAAATTTTATCGTAGAATTTGTCGCAGGTTGGGGATACCTTGGCATTTTTATGATGATGTTTTTAGAAAGCAGCTTCTTTCCTTTCCCAAGTGAAGTCGTGATGATCCCTGCAGGCTATCTGGCCTCAAAATCGCAGATGAGCTTTGTTCTAGCATTTGTTTGTGGGCTTGGCGGCAGCATCACCGGCGCGCTGTTTAATTACTATCTATGCTACTTTTTTGGACGTAAGATTATCGCTAAATACGGCAAATACGTAGGCATCACCGAGGAGAAATTTGCAAAATTCGAAGCTTTTTTTAACCGCCATGGCGAAATTTCAACGTTTAACTGCCGCTTGATCCCTGGTATCCGTCAATACATCAGCCTTCCTGCGGGTCTTGCAAAGATGAATGTCGCGCGCTTCGTGCTATTTACGGGGCTTGGGGCTACGATTTGGACATTAATACTTATGATCTTGGGATATTTTATTGGCGAAAACGAGGAGCTGATCAAGCAAGATCTGCATCTAATTACGATCGCTCTGTTCGCCGTCGTCATTATAATCTCGCTCCTATATATTTATTTTATAAAACGCAAAAAATAGTTCCACGCCAGTAAATACAAATACAATGAAAAATTCCATTTTGCCGCCTTTAAGTTCAAATTTTTCAAATTATAATTTAAGCTAAACAAGAATTTTTAAAATTTTACTTTCATAATCTGCGTGCAATACGATATTTCTATTAAAGTGTAATTATGCCTTAGTAGCGAATTCCAAAATATTTTTAAAGTAAAATTCTATTTAAAGCCTTAAACAATCATACTAATTTCTAAATTTTAATTTTTCGTTACGTTTTAAGCTACTTTTAATACTAAAAGCTTTAAAATTCCATTAACAATTTCAACGAAAGGACTTATTATGGCAAAGACCAGAAAAGAACACGATTTCATCGGTGAATTAGAAATTTCCGACGATTTTTACTACGGTGTGCAAACATTTAGGGCACTAGAGAACTTCCACCTAAGCGGACGAGCGCTCAAAGACTATCCATTTTTTATCAAAGCATTTGCACAAATCAAAAAAGCAGCTGCGCTAGCCAATAAAGAGGTCGGAGTCCTAGACGCACAAAAAGCCGATGCGATTGCAAAAGCTTGCGACAGACTTATCGCAGGAGAGTTTAGAGATCAATTCGTAGTCGATATGATCCAAGGCGGCGCCGGAACTTCGACGAATATGAATACCAACGAGGTCATTACCAATATAGCTTTGGAGAGCATGGGACATAAAAAGGGCGAATACCAATACCTTCATCCAAACGATCACACAAATTTGGGTCAAAGCACCAACGATACCTATCCTAGCTCGATCAAAGTCGCCGCTTACGCCAAGCTAACCGATCTACTAAAAGCTATGGAAAATTTGAAAAAAGAGCTTGAAGTTAAAGCCAAAGAATACAAAGATGTCATCAAAATGGGAAGGACAGAGCTTGAGGACGCCGTTCCTACTACTCTTGGAAACACTTTCAATGCTTTTGCTACCTACATCAAAACCGATATCGCGCTTATCAAAGCCGCTAGGGAGTCTATGACTTACCTAAATATGGGCGCTACGGCGATTGGTACGGGCATCAACTGCCACCCTGATTATAAAAACGTAGTCGAGAAAAAACTGGGCGAAATCACCGGCGTTAAATTTAAAGCCGCAGAGGATTTCATCGCCGCTACACAAGACACCGCGGACTTCGTCCACGTTAGCGGCGCGTTAAAAACAGCAGCCGTCCGCCTAAGCAAAATCGCAAACGACCTACGTCTTATGAACTCCGGTCCTAGATGCGGACTAGGCGAAATAGAGCTTCCTAAGATGCAACCGGGCAGCTCCATCATGCCGGGCAAAGTAAATCCAGTCATCGCCGAGGTCGTAGGCGAGGCATGCTATGAAGTTATCGGCAACGACGTTACGATCATGCTTTGCTCCGAACGCGGAGAATTTGAGCTAAATGCGTTCGAGCCTGGCATCGCATATGCGTTATTTAACTCGATCGTGCTTTTAGAAAATGCGATGAATACACTAGCCGAAAAAGCTATCAAACATCTAAAGGCAAATCCTGAAGCTTGCCTAAAATCGGTGCTAAATTCTGTCGGTATCGTTACGGCGTTTAATCCCTACATCGGCTACGAAAAATCCGCAAGTATCGCCAAAGAGGCGTTGCAAACAGGCAAATCCGTAGGCGAAATCTGCTTAGAGCGCGGATATTTGAAAAAAGAGGAGATCGATAAGATCCTAGAGCCTAAATCTATGCTCAACCCACATATGAGCAAAAAATAGTTCCAAACTAGGTGCGGCGCGGAATTTCATCAGTTAATTTAACAGGCGAAATTCCGCAAAGTAGAATTCAAAATAGATAAGATCGATCGTGCAGAATTCCGTAGATGCAGAATTTCATCAAGTTAGATTTAGCTTCCGTGGAGTAAAATTCCACTTGCGAAATTTTAGGATAAAATTCCGCATAGAATTCCGACCACTGAATTATAAAGATAATTCGGATTTTACCTGCTGAAATCTTTAGAATTCTGCGCGCCGTTAAAAAAATTACTTTATAAGGAGTTTTGCAATGGACTTTATGGTGATATTGCAATTTATCGTTTTGCTAGGCGGCATCTACCTAGGCGTTAAGCTAGGCGGCATGGGCGTCGGTTATGCAGGCGGCTTGGGCGTTGTCGTCCTAGCCATTTTGGGCATGAAGGTCGATATGAAGGATATCCCGATTGACGTTATCCTAATTATCGCATCGGTAATCTCCGCGATTACGGCGCTGCAAGTCGCAGGCGGACTTGATTATTTGGTGCAGGTAGCATCTAAAATTTTAAGGAAAAATCCTAAGCAGATCAACTTCCTAGCGCCTATCGTTACCTATCTACTTACGATACTTGCGGGCACCGGACATACTGCGTTTTCTATGATCCCGGTTATCGTCGAGGTCGCAAAGACGCAGAACATCAAACCTTCCGCTCCTCTTGCGCTTTCGGTCGTTTCATCTCAGGTAGCGATCACTGCGAGCCCTATTTCAGCGGCGTTCGTCGCTATGAGCGGCTTGTGCGAAAAGCTAGGCGTTAGCTATCCTAAACTTTTGTTTATCTGCATCTCTACTACCTTCGTAGCTATGATCATCACGGCTTTCATCGTAAATAAATTCTACGATCTCGATCTTTCAAAAGACCCTATTTACAAAGAGAGACTTTCAAAAGGTCTTGTAGCCGAGATCAAAGCCGAGGAGTATAAAGAGCCGAAGCCTTATGCGAAAAGATCGGTTGCGATATTCGCTATCGGCGTTTTGATCGTCGTTTGCTATGCGCTTGCGATCTCAAAGAGCGTCGGCCTGGTAGAAAAACCAATCCTTTCAAGAGATAGCGCGATCATCAGCTTTATGCTAACCATCGGCTTTCTTATTGCTGTTTTATGCAAGATCGATACAGGCAAACTGCTCTCTACCAGCACTTTCCAAAGCGGTATGAATGCGTGCATCTGCGTCATCGGTATAGCATGGCTCGGTACTACTTTTGTTAACGGACATATTGACAGTATCAAAGAGGTAGCTAAAAACGTCGTTACGCAGTATCCTTTCGTACTAGCCGTCGCGCTATACTTCTTAAGCTGCTTGCTATACTCGCAGGCTGCGACCACAAAGGTTATGATGCCTGCCGTTGCTGCCGCGCTTGGAATGACTAGCCCTGAAAATTCAGGTCAAATTTGGATCTTAGTCGCATCGTTCGCAGCCGTTTCAGGCTTGTTCGTGCTCCCTACTTATCCTACGACGCTCGGCGCGATCGCCATGGACGATACCGGAACGACTAGAGTCGGTAAATTTGTATTTAACCACTCGTTTTTCCTTCCGGGAACCATTATGGTTGCGATTTCGGTCGCTCTAGGATTTTTAGTAGCTCCTGCGCTAATCTAAGATTAGTATTCCTTTCATTTGCGCCGAATTTTTCGGCGCATTTTTCATACCATTTAAAATTTTTAATACAATTTAATAGATAAAATTCTATCGATTTTGGGGTTTGCCATATTTGCTTATAAAATTTAACTTCTAATCACATGCAAAAAACTACAAGCCTTCCAGTAGTATTTGAGTGGAAGTAAAATTTTATTTGAAATTTCATATCCATATTATGCTAGATGATAAATCAAAATTTCAGCCAAAAAACATATAATGTAAGAAATTCAAAACAAGGAGAAAATATGAAAAATCTCATCATCATCGCTCATCCCGATATGGCAAGCTCACACGCAAATAAGGCGTGGCGCGAGGTAGCCAAAAAGCAAGCGGATAAATTTGATATTCACGAAATTTACGCTACTTATCCGAACGGCAAAATCGATGTTGCGCGCGAGCAGGAGTTACTTTTAAGCCACGATAAAATTATCATTCAGTTTCCACTTTATTGGTACAGCTATCCGCCACTTTTAAAGCAATGGTTCGACGATGTATTCGCCTACGGCTGGGCTTACGGCAGCACCGGCGGCAAGCTGAAAGGCAAAGAATTTGCCCTAGCGATCACTATCGGCGATGAGCAAAATAACTATAAAAAAGACGGCACGATCGGATTTGGCATAGAGGAAGTTATCATACCTTTTAAATGCGCGATGAATTTTACGGGCGCTAAGCTGCTGCCGTGCCACTTCGGCTATGGATTTTCATTTCATCCAGATAGCGAATATATCGCAAAAAGTGCAGAAAAATACGAAGAATTTTTACTAAAATTTTAAAATTTACAAAGGCACAATCGCCTTTTTAGTCGCAAAATTTTATTTTAAAAAGTGACGGATGAAGATCGTCTTTTTATCCGCACTACTCGATACGCTTCCTGCATTGCTATTTTCGCGTTGCACACGCAGCCTGCTGACATAATCCCACGCCCTTTTGATCGAAAAATTTTACTCCCTTCTCCTCTCCCCCTAAATGGGCAAAAAGTTTACGTTAAAAATTTATAAGAAATTGACGTATGAAGCATGCTTTAGTACAGCCATATAAAAATCAATAAGCATAAAATTTTACCTAAAAATTTGCACCCGCTCGCAATAACACTCGTCTTAAATTTCCACAAGACGTTAAAAAAACTATGAATATCCGCCACAGCACTCAGCTCAAACTCTCCGCTAATCATAAAACGCTGCGAACTACGTGCTTACCGCTACTGAGCTTGTATATGCTGTCTATGCGCCCGCCAAGCTCATCCTCATTAATGTCAAAACAACAATCACTCGTCTTGCTAGAAACGCATCAGCCAGCAGGTATAAAAGAGAACTATTGCGAAAGCGGTGCAAAATACGATATCTCCGCGCCTAGCTGCTTAGTGCTTTCTGCTCTGAGCGTGCAAATTCCAAGATCCAAAAAGAGATTTAAAGTAAAGTAGCACTTGCTACCCTGTGCGCGTGCAGATAGCTTAAAGCTGCCAAAAGTTTGCGCTCACTTCGCCACTGAGCGCAATTTGCCTATTGCGCAGCTATTAATACTTTCAGATTTTAACTTGTTTGCTTTTACTTTCCGTCTTTTAAATGCCTGCATGCAGCTAGCTGCAAAGACGTATTTGCTGGATACGCCTTGTAGCTCACCCCCATACCCTAGATAAAAATCCGCCGTAATTTATGCGGATATTTGACAGAAGGATTGTTTGGATGCTATCTTTCATACGAAGCCTAAAGCGCTACGCCGATATACTAATGCGCGCCATTTTTTTTGCTCTGCGCGCGCTGCCTACGTCGCTGCAGTCACAATTTTCTCTGATACGACATTAAAGACAACCTATCGCCAAAACTACCGAAAAGCTTTTAGCCTTGTTTTTTCTGATTTAGAATTTAGTCTCAATCAGTTCTTTGCTAATAAACCAACAGAACTTCCATGCTTTGATATAACCCATCCACGCGGAATTTAGCTAAATTTATTTGGATTCTTAAAAACGTGCCAACTTTTCTATCACGTCTTATTTCAAATAGCAGCAAAATTCTACCGCCACACTGCAAAGAGTTAAATTCTATCAGGCAGATTTATTAAAAATTTTAAAAGTAGCAGAAGCAGTAATAGATGATTAATACTTTTCCAAATGGATACCGCTACCATTAAAATTTTAATCAAAAGATATCCATTAAATTTACGCTCTTTAAATTAGCAGTAAAAGCTTAAATTTCACAAGGTTTCCTATGAAAGCAAACCTCGCAATACTTCATCAAGCGGCGCAAAAAAGCCGCTTTAAATTTTATCCTGCGACGCAATTTACCCAGATCAAAAACTCATCGCTCGGCTTCTCGTCGTCCATATGTGCGGGCGTGACGAGCTCAAGCGCGGTTTGCGGGATCGTCGTTTTAAACGTGTCCTTAAGCCACTGCTGAAATTTTACGTTTGGATGCACGAAAAAATCGTCCTCCTCGCTGTTTGGCGGCGCGCTAAAATCCTCATCCCAGCAGATTTCATCGTATCCGATCGCGAGCAATCGCAAAAAATCAAGCCCGCTATGAGCCAAAACGCAGGTCATGGTCGAGCCCGAGCCGGAGCCCATATGCACGATCTTCGTCTCGCCCGCATCATCCAGCCACAGCGCGCACATCGAGCCCTCCGAGCCGCTGCCTGCAAACACGCAAAGCCTCTGCTTGATCTCCGCGGCAAGCTCGCGATCCTCGCCGTAAAACCAATACCTTAGCTCCTCGTCGCGATTTTTCGGCTCATCCGTGAAAAATACGATGTCCGTGCCGCCCTCGCGCTCATCGTCGCTCCAGCTCTGTTGCAGCCGATCTTGCGGGTAGAGATAGCCGCGTCTGCGCCCGCCCGCGTCGTCATAAAAGCCGTTTGCTTCGATCCACGCATAAAGCGCCTCAAGCTCGCTCGGCACGCGCATGCCCTGCGGTAGCGCCTCGCGCAGCTGCGCTAGTAATAAATTTTCCACCGATCGCTCCTTTTGCTTAATTTACCGCTCGAATTTTACTACGTTTCGGCTAAATTTACGGATATTTTTCTAATATCTGCGGCGTTTTACGCGCCCCGTCGCCGCAAGCGCAAATCGGACTTTTAAAATTTAGCCGATTTTCGTTGCGATACGCACGCAGAGGCGTGAGCGCATATTTGAAAAAAGAGTATGAGAATTTTCAGTAGAAAAATGCGTAAAATTTTACGACTTAAATTTTACATCTTGCAATCTCTTTGCTATATTTTTTAGAAATTTTCGGTTTTAAATTTAGCTCGCCGCAAAGAGTGAAATTTTAGCGATACCTATAAATTTAAAATTTCCCGCGCCTTTTGTTTGCACGCCTCAAATTTTTGCTCAAACTCCGCGCGTCTTTGCAGCTCGTTTTTTGCCCCTATTTTGGCGTATCCCGAGCCTCGCCCCAGAAAATATACATAGCCCATATTCTAAAATTTCGTTATAAACGGCATTTTGTCATTATTAAATTTACAAATTTTGCCGCCGTCTGATCGGACGGGCGAAATTCCGCGTCTAAATTCCAAGCTCGGCTCTTACGAGCGCTTCGTTTTGCGGCGTCAAAAAGCCTGCGATATCCTGCCACATGGAGTGAAAGCCGTATCCGCCGTCTATCATCTCGCTGCGCGCGGCATCCAGGCTCCAGCCCTGATAGATCACGCGGTACATCGCCACCACAAGCCCCGTGCGATCGGCTCCGTGATAGCAGTGCACGAGCACGGCGCCCTCCTTTTGGCGCTCGCGAATGGTGCGTAAGACGTCCGCGATCTGAGCGGGCTTTATCTCCCAGCTTTGAAGCGGCTTGTTCGCGAGCCAAAATTGATCGCCAAACGCCCTTTTGTCGCCGCCTCTGCTAAAATGACGCAGATTTACGATGCTTTTGATGCCAAGTTCGTGCAGCTTTGCGGCGTAGCTTCCATCAAGCTGAGCGCTACGAAACAGCAGCTCGTCCACGCGGTAGAAATTTTTCGCTTCGTCAATGAGAGTTGCTTTTTGAGATGAGTTTGGGCTTGCGCCGTGCGCCGCGGTATCTGTATCTTTAAAATGCGCGTCTTTAAATTTGACGTCTTTTGCGTCCGCGAGATTTTGTTCCGCGCCGCTCGTTTTTCTAAAATTTATGGAATTCGCTTCTGTCGCAAGCTCCGCATTTACGCCGGTCGCAAAGCAAAATGCGGCCGTTAGCGCAAGGGTTTTAAATTTCAAATTTCATCCTTTAAATTTGGCTAAATTTATGATTTTTGTAAAATTTGACGCCAGACGGGTCAAATGCAAAATAGCAAGCGCGCCTTAATTTAACGCAAAATTTGAGCATCAAGCCCGTCCAAATCGCCGCTAGATTTTACCGCAATCCCGCAAATCGCGTCGTTAAAATCAAAATTTCGTTTAAAATTTCCCCATTCCCGCCCTCGGTATCGCTAGATCAGTACGCGGTAGTTACATTGCGTAGTTACATTGCCCCTGTAAATTTACTGAAAATAAATCGTAAAAGGGGTGCGCCCGTTTCCGCGAGCGCTGCCATAAACCTGCTTCGCAGGTGAGTTTCGTACTCGCCTCTTGCGATACTTACCCGAAATTTTAAATTTAACGGTTTTAGCTTTCGATCAGATCGGTCTGCCAGTTCGCGCCTTGCAGCGTCGTATCAAGCTGCCTGATCTGCTTTGCTAGCTCGTCCACCTGCTTTTGCAGCGCCGCGACGTCGACCGTGCTTAAAATTTTAATCTCGCTACGCGAATAAACGTCCACCTTTTGCGCGGCAGCTTGCGCGAATGCACGCAGCGCGCCCGCTTTTAGCGTGAGTATGTCGCGCTTAGCGATTAGCTCGGTTAGGCTCTTGCCGTCTGCTTTTGCGGTGCAGTTGGTTAAATTTATCCGAACGATTAGCCGCTCAAGCTCGCCTGTAAGCACGTCTAGCTCGGCTAGCAGCGCCTTTGGTTCTTCGCTAGGATTCTCGCCCTCTTGCACCTTCGCGTTGTCCGCGAGCCTTGATTTTAGCTGCTCGATGCGTTTTTGTATATCTGCGCGCAGTATCAGCGCCTCGGCTAGTTTCATTTTCGTCCTTTTTAAATTTATTTGCCGCCGCCAAGCTGCCTATCTTGGCCGTAGTGCGGTGAATACGGACCGTAGAGCAAGCATTTGTTGCAGTTCTGAGCTAGAAGCATCGCATCTGCGCTCGCAGAGAGCTTGTATCCCGCATCGGAGACGGTATCGCCGATCTGTTTGATAACCGCGGAGATCAGCATGCCTACAAGATCGCTACTGCCTCTGCTCGAGTCGTCGCTTACCTGCGCCGAGCCCTCCCAAAGCGTCGCGCCGCTTCGCAGATCCACGAGCTTGGCATTGACCGCCACGACGGTCGCACTATTTAGTAGCATATACGAAGTGCCGTATTTGACGACATCCATGTATAGCACGGCGTCTGCGCCGAAAATCTGTCTTAGCTTGTGCGCGGAGACGTTTTGGATCTCGCTCGCCTCGTAAATTCCGTTATTTTTGAAGGTCTCATGCACGAGCGCAGGCGAAAATACATAATAGCCCGCCTCACTTAGCGGATAGATCGCGTTGGCAAGCACGGCAGCGCCTGCGTCTACTTCGGTTGTTTCGTTTGTCGGCATCAGCACCAAAATCGATCTCGGCTTAGCCTGCTGAAGCGCCGAGTAGTCGTAAATTTCAGGCTCACTTAGAGCGCACGCATTAAAAAACAGCGCCACGAATACGCTAAAAATCGCTATTTGAGCTTTATTTTTCATTTTTTAGCCTTTTTATTCGTTTTGCCGCCCTGTTTCGCGGCAGCTTTGCCTTGCTTCGCAGAGGCTGCTTTGGCGGCTTCGCGTCCGCTTGATCCTTGGACTTTATCAGCGCCCGACTTGGTCGCAGCCTCAGCCTTTTTAAGCGCGGCTGGGTTTGTAACGAAGGTTAAAAACGGCTTTGATTCAGGGAAGGCCTGAGCTTCTTTTTCAAAGCTCTCCCTCGCCCTCGCGCCATTGCCCGCGCTTAGATACAAAAGCCCCAGATGCGAATAAAGCCCCGGCGGGACTTTACGCCCTTTTTCGTATGCCTTTTGGATAGATTTTTCAAGCACTTCGATCTGCTCGCCTACGTCGCCTTCCTGCTTTAGATACTGATAGGTCGAGTCCGTGTAGCTGCCGTCCCAGTAATAAATTTGATTCCGCGTCCCGCCGCCGCAGCCGCAAAAGATCACGGCCACAGCGGCAAGCGCAAAAACGCTACCTGCTTTCAAATTTAATCCTTATCTCACTTTAAATGCGCCGTTTTCAAGGCCGTTTACGAGATTATTGACCGCTTCGATGATCGCCAGGCTTAGCACCTTGCCGTTTAGCGTCGAATCATAGCCCGCAGTACCGCCGAAACCTAGCACTTCGCGGTTTGATAGCTCGTATTCGCCCGCGCCCTGAGTCGAAAAGACCACCTCGGACGTTCTAACATCAACGATGTTTAAATTTACTTTAGAATACGCGGTTTGGGTCTTTCCTTTGCCTAAAATTCCAAACAGCTGATGATCTCCGGTCGTCTTGCGGCCAAACTCAGTCACGTCGCCAGTGATAACGTATCTGGCGCCTTTTAAGTTTTGTGCGCTTTTAGAGATTGCGCTTTCCTCTTTGATGGCGCGCATATTCGTGCGGTCAAGCACCGAGAAGCGCCCACTTTGCTGTAAATTTGAAATAAGGATCGTCTGCGCTTGATTGCCCAGTCTGTCCTCCCCGTCGGAGAACACGCCGTTGTTGTAAGAGGATTGGTTGTTAAAACGTCCTACCGACACAGCGATCCGCTCGCCAGAGTAATTGGTATTTAGACTCGCTACCGTAGGGGTTTGCACTACGCGAGAGCTCTCTTTCGCGCATCCGCTAAATAGCGCCAGCACCGAAGCTGCAATAACGGCAGCCGATATGGTTTTTTTGAAATTCATTCTTTACTCCTTGAAAAAATTTACGTATAATATCTCATTGTTTCTTAAAATTTTATGTATAAATTTAAGCGCATAAATTTAGCAAAGCGGGAGCGATGATGCTTAATATTTTACTAGTCGAAGACGACGAGGCTTTGAGCTCGGCGATAAGAGAAAAGCTGCTTGATGAGGGTTTTAGCGTGAGCTGTGCCTTCGATGGCAAGCAGGCGGCAGAGGCGCTGGATGAGGCGCACTTCGATCTGATCATCTCGGACGTGATGATGCCTAAGATGGACGGCTTTGAGCTTAGCAGATACGTTAGGCGCGACGGCAAGAGCCAGCCGATACTGATTATAACGGCAAAAAGCGAGATCGAGGATATGCAGACGGGCTTTAAAAGCGGCGCGGACGATTATATGAGCAAACCGATAAATTTAAAAGAGCTCGTGCTGCGCGTGCATGCGCTGCTAAGGCGAGCCAAGATCGCGAATGAAAAGCGGCTTCTCATCGGCGGAAGCGAGCTTGACTACGATACGCTTAGCGTCCGCGCGGCGGGTGAGCGGATAAGCCTGGCGCCGAAGGAATTTCGTCTTTTGTTTCTGCTGCTAAGCTACGCGGGCAGAATTTTTACGAGATTTGAGATAATGAGCGAAATTTGGGGCTACGAAACGGACAGCGACGAGCGCGTCGTCGATACGCACATCAAAAAGCTACGGGCGAAATTAGAAAACTCCAAAGACTTTGAGATAATCACCGTGCGCGGGCTCGGCTACAAAGCGGTAAAAAAGGAGCGAGTATGAAAAAATACCTCATCAGCCTAAAAAGCTTCATCGCGTTTTACTCTTCGCTCGCATTCGGCGTGATAAATTTCATTGTCTGCTTCGCGGTTTGCATGCTTTTTTACATCGGTATCGGTGGTAAGATCGGTGGGTTTTGGGACGGAGTGGCGCTGTGCGCGATCATCTGTCTGATCACGATGGCGCTAAATTTTACTCTGCTTTACTTCGGACTTAAAATTTTATTCCGCCCGATCAAGCGGCTACTAGGCGCGATCACCGCGATCGCAAACGGCGATTTTGAGGCGCGCGCCGAGCGCAAGCTGCACGGGCACCGCACTGATTATGTCTATATGCACGAGCTGGACGAGCTCGTAGTAAACGTCAATAAAATGGCGCAGAAGCTGCAAAAGCACGAGCAGCTGCAAAAGGAGTTCGTCTCAAACGTCTCGCACGAGATGAAAACGCCGATCTCCTCAATCGCCGCGTTAAGCGAGATGATAGAGGGCGGCGTGAGCGAGGAGCGCGCGGTGCGATACGCAGCCTCCATCGGCGCGGAAGCAAACCGCTTAAGCAAGCTCTGCACCGATATGCTAAAGCTGACGAGACTCGATAGCGGCGCGGCGGTGCGCCTAGATGAGACGGTACGTATCGACGAGCAGCTTAGGCAATGCATCATATCACTGAGCCAAAGCTACGGAGAGCGCGAGTTTGAGCTCGATCTAATGCCGCTTATCGTGCTATCAAACGCGGGACTGCTAAATCAGATTTGGCGAAATTTGATCGAAAACGCGCTTAAGTACTCGCAGCCGAGCGGTAAAATTTTCGTCCGTTGCTGCGCTTGCGATGGCTTTGCGCAGGTGAGCATCAAAGACGAGGGCATCGGTATCGCGCGCGAGAAGCTGGATAAAATTTTTGACCGATTTTATCAGTGCGAGGAATCGCACAAAGAGCTAGGCAGCGGGCTTGGGCTTAGCATCGTACGCAGAGCGCTCGATATTTTAGGCGGGCAGATCGAATACGAAAGCGAACCCGGCGTCGGAACCGAGGCGCGCGTTAAAATTCCGCTTTAAATTTTAAATTAAGACGGTGCGGATGAGCTGCGTCTCGCAATTCGTAGCTCGCCGTAAAATTTCGCCCCACAGGCGCAAGCCACGCCGATGCAAGCTTTGACGATACGGGCCCTGACGGCGCAATTCTGGCCGATGCAGTCTTTGATGATGCAAGCTTTGACGACGTAAAAAAGCGCGGGCGTGTCGCGCGCCGCATTCACATAAAATTCTGCTTTAAATTTTATATCGATTTACCGCAGACGCCTCGCGCGCCGCGACGAGGTCGGAATTCCGCTTTAAAATTACCGCTCGCTGCGACTTTGCCGCCCTTTACGACTTTACCGCGCATTACGGCGGGCGGCAGGCTCGCTTAAATTTGCCGCGCCTTAACGTAGACGACCGAATTTTGTCTGAAATCTGCCGCCGCTCGCTCGCGCTTTGCAACGGATGGAGAAATTTTGTCCTAAATTTCAAAAGACACATTAAGAACACAATCATCTTATATAATCCCGCTCATAGATCGATCGGGTACGCCCCTAGCGGCCCGAGTCTGGCAAATAATGAAATTAAAAACAAAGGAGAAGCGATGAGTAAGGCCGTACTTCACTCGGTGCTAGCGATAGAGGCCATTTTATGGGGGCTTTTGTCGGCTGTGATTATAGGTGCGTAAAATTTTACGCTTTGAGCTAGGCGATCCGCCGAAATAATTTATAAAATTCACGAAATTTATGCCCCGCTTCACATCCGCTGTGAAAAAGGGCGCACCCTCGCTAACTATTAAATCAAAATTTTATTTACCCGCCGCTTGCTCGCGCAAAACCTCACTACGTGCAAGCCGATACCGCAAATCAAGCCGGCCGCGCGCAAACCTCGCTATACGCAACCTCGCCGCGGATAAGCCGGCTGCGCAACTAAAAATCGAATAAAATTTTAAATACTACGAGCGGACGGACGAGCTAGTTGATGCCCCATTTCATCCGCGCCTTTTGCAATATGTGCTCGCCCGCAAAACAGCTTGCGATAGGAAATGATTTGAACCGCGCAAATTTCAAAAATACGCGACCTGTTCCAAGCACGCAAATTTATGCCTTTGCCGCTAAGCGATTTTTAAAAGCTCTCAAGCTAAAATTTATCCCGAATTTGAGATCAAATTTAAACTCAACCCAGACGGGCGAAAATTTCACGAAAGACGTCGCAAGAAGCGAAATCTCAAAGGAGCCTAGCGTGAAAAGATTGATAAATTTCCTGAGGCGCATTTGCACAGACCTGCTTGTAGGCAGAGCGCTACTACATCCGATCCTGCTTACGGCTGCGTTTTTAGCGGCGAAATTCGGCACGCTATATGTCATAGATGAAAAAATTTTAGGAAGCGGCTATGATTTGGGGATATTTGGAGAATTCGCTTATTACATATTTTTCGATTTTGTCGCAGGTGCCTATTTTATAGCTCTTTGCGCGCATATAATCTATGCTTCGCCCGAAGTCAAATCGCTTAAAATTTTACGTAAAATTTTATTCGCGATAATCTTAGCGTCTTGCGCGCTGGGTTATTTTGCTTCGGACGTAAACTATCAAAAACTAGGCGTCCTTGAAGCCTTTTTAATTGCCTCGCTAATTTGCATTTGCATCTATTCGGTCGCAACCGAAATATCAAACGACCGCTCAAACGCGGTATTTTGGGGTTTTGCCTATGTTCTTAACTACATAGGTGCCTTATTTGTAATATTTCATGCGCAAGCCGCCGAAGTCGTAGCCGTCATTTTAATAATCCTCTGTCCGCTCGCGTGGGCGTTTTATTTCAAATACGAATTTCAAAAATCGCTTGCGAAAGACGCCGCAAGCGGCGATGAAATTTTAAATGCGAACGCAGATAGCAAAATTTTAACCGCTGCGGACTGCTCAACTTGCGGTGCGGGCGGCAAAATTTCATCAAGCGCCAGAAGAGATGAAATTTCATTAAGCGCCGCAGAGGGTAAAATTTCGTCAGGTGCTGCAGAAAGCGGAATTTCGCGCTACGATGAGAGCGAGATTTTTTACGTGGCCTACCTCGGCATCGATGCGAAATTTCGCGGGCTGGGGATCGGCTCAAGGCTGCTCGCGCTCATCGTCACGCAAAATCCAAGCGCGCAAATCGTCCTTGACGTCGAGCCGCCGCACGAGGACGCGCCCAATCTCGCGCAGCGCCTGCGCCGCATAGAATTCTACGGCAGGCACGGCTTTCGGCGCTGCGGCAAGTTTTTCAACTACGCGGGGCTAAGCTTTGAGATCCTTGCCAAGCCGCCGCTAAGCGCGCCGCAGCAGGGATTTGACGTAGCGAGCTTCGTGAAATTTATCGGCGCGGGCAATAAATTTAGATTTAAAATCACCGACGCGCCGCTATATAAAAACTAATGCAAAAGCTCGAATTCAGCCTCATCTGCGACGATACATTTTATAGAATTTTCTCCGCCTCTATCCTTGCGTTTTTTTGCATTTTTATCTCTTTGGACATCGGCGGATCGGGAGAGCTGTTTTACACGGACAGCCCGCTACGCTCGCAGCAAGCCAAGCCCAGCCTGACGATCGTTTTTATGTTTTTAGCGTTACTTTATCTGCGAAGCGGTAGCAAAGAGGCGGCGCGCGTGGAATTTGACGAGCTTAAAATATCCTTTCGCAGAGGGCTAGACAAATATGATCTTATGCTTGGATGCGTCGATCTGATAGAGCCGTCGCTCGGCTTCGTGCGGACGTTTCGCGTGCCGTTTCTAAGCTACGAGCGGTTTTTGAAACTGCAAGAAATTTTAAAATTCTTGCTTCTTTTCGTATACGTCGCGGGCGTGTTTTTGACGATCAAATTCGGCTTTGTCGAAGCTGCGATCTATGCAGCGGCGGGCATTTTTGCGATTTTGATCGCTTCAAAGCTCGTCGTCGCGCGAAGGCTAGACGGACGAGCGGGGCTACGACTGCGCGATTGCTTGCTACTGCGCGGGAGGGACGATGCGGGCGCGGCGGTATTTTTTTGCATCCGTCCTAGCCGTGCCGAGCGCGAAGCTTTACGTATATATTTTTTGAAAAATTTCAGCTACGACATTAAGGCGTGAAATTTTTCAGTTTTCAGCGTAAAATTTAGACCCGCGGGATGTCCGGATAAAGCTAAACGTAAACGAAGCGCAAAGGCGGATGCTGCGCGAGTATTTCGCGGCGAGATTGGGGCTTGATTTCGAGCAAAATTCTGCCCGCGGCAATCGCAGATGAGATCGCTCGGTACTCGCATTAGTCCTCTAAGTAGTCGCAGATGAGCTGCGATGTTCGCTTGACCGAGACAACCACGGCTTGTCGCAACTCGCCTCGCCGCAAGCGCCTCCGCAAATATCCTACGCTCTTAAACGCGTCGAAAGCGAGGCGGTGATAAAATGCGCTTCGTCAAAAATTATATCGAAAAGAAATTTTATAAGGGATTACGACAAAGAGTCGATCAAAATCATAGACAGAGCGGTTTACTTTCAAGAAAAAAGCCTATTTTTATCCATAGTGCTTTTTTACTCTGCATATACGACTAATGCCACTTTTATGGATATTATAAAAGGCGACGATTTGTTTATGGTATTGTGCGCCGTAGTGCTATTCATCGCACAGATATGGTGGTACGTAAAATGCAATTTCCGAGCCTTTTATTTTACGTTTTATAATGACAAGCTATCTTATAATTTCATGCAAGGTACAAAGCCCAATAAAATATGCAATCTTACGGATATAGAGAAAATAAGCTTTTGCGTGGTTTCAGAGCTTATGGATAGCTTCGGTAGATTTCACTACTTTACCTCCTACGAGCTTTATAAAAAATCATCTATTGGGGTGCATATCGGCAAACTGGCGCTGTTTTTATACTATACGATAAATTTTATCTTGCTTGTTTTGCCGTTTAAAATTTTTATGTTGATTAAAAATAAAGAGCCGCTAAGTCTGCTAAATAAAAATGTCGTGATTAAATTTAAAAATCGCAACTATTTTTTGATAAACATCTATTCAAAGCGCGAACTGGATGAAATTTTGCAGTATTGCAAAGATAAAAATATAACCGTAGAGCAGAAAACAAATTTCATCCCGCATTGGCAAAATTTTACCTATTTCACTGATAAAAACGAAATTTGGAGCGATGATTTCGGCGATACGCAAATTCCAAAAGACACGTTTAAGCGAAAGCTTAGGCGGTTTTTTAGCTTGGATTAAAGAGCGATTCCGCCCGTTTCAGCGTAAAATTTAGACCCGCGGGGTAGAATTACAAAAATTTTTACATGGAGCAAACAATGAAAAATTTCTTTCTAGCCGCAATAGTTTGCGCGCTGTTTAGCGGTTGCGCATATGAAGCGCAGTTTAATCAAAACGCCGATGTAGCGCCGTTTGACGACACTATAAGCGCGACTAACGCCATGCAAAGCGCGCTCATTTATATCCCTAGCGAGCTAATGGGGACGAAAAGCTACGCCGCAAGCTCGAAGCTAGGCAGAGACGATGAGCTTAAAATCGATGTCGGCGAGTTCGTCGCAGGCGAGGCAAAGCGCTTCTTCGGCACCTATCTAAGGCGCGTAAGTGTCACCGACGACGAAAAAGCGCTGCAAGGCAAAGAGCTCGTCATCGCACCTGAGCTTAGTTCGTTCGGCTTTGGCTTTTACAGCTCCGACGGCATCGACGTTTCGGCAAAGCCCTATGTGCGCTACAATCTACGTTTAAAAATGTTTAAAAACGGAAAGCCGATCTACAACCAAAATATCGCCGTAAACGAGCGCGACTTCGGCGAGGAGGAGTTTTTCGGCGGCGGTCAGGGCTCGTACGCGCAGATCGGCGGGATCTTTCAAAAATCTATGGCGAACAACTACGCTGTGCACGCTAGAGAGATTTTGGACGTAATCAACGACAACTAATCGTGCTCGCGCCTTTGTGCGTGGTAAGCGGCATCTAGTCGCTTATTTTTGCCTGCCGTCTTGTGGCAAAATTTGTTGCGGCGATCTTACGGCACGCGCTTGCGGATCGTCGCGCCTAAATTTTATTTATTGATATAATTAGCATGGCTTTAAAATACTCAAATGCGCGCTTGCTTGTAAGATTTATACCGCCTGCGACATTAAATCCTTTTGATACCGAGTTTGCTGGTGCTCTAGGCATCAAATTTAATCCCGCAAGCTGGGTAAATTCCGTAAAAATCACGTTATGAAATTTAACTCAGCAGCTCATATTTAAGTGCGGCGAGCCGATAAATTCCGCACCTTGACATACTGCCTAATTCCGTATTTTAGGGCTAAACTCCGCAAACAAACTTTTCACGTTCGTTGCTACACTTGCATAAAATTCCATATTCACAGCACCAAAAAATTCTCCCTAAATTTAAAGCACCGATTAATATTAATTTTTATATCATTACTAAATTTTTTAAGGAGAGAATTATGAAAAAGTTTTTATTGCTTCCGTTTGCTTTCGCGGCGCTTTTTGCGGCACCAAGCTGCGATAATGTCCAACTCAAAGCGGCCGTGGAAGGTATCAATAAGAGTGCGCCGATGCGAGTCGATGAGATTACCACGTTAACGGGCGCTGAGTGCAAAGATGGCAGCTTTATCTACAACTACGAGCTAAATAACGGCATGGGGATGAAATTTGACAGTGTCGGAAACGATCAAAAAACCGTGATACAAAATGTCATAGATAGCCAAAATAAGCAAATTTTTTGCAATCAGATGAAGGTAATGCATCCGCTAATAAACAGCGCGATATGGAGCTATAAGATAAAAAGTGGCGAAGAATTTATAAGGGTAGAATTTAAGCCTAGCGACTGCCAGTAGCGCTTGCGCGAGATTTAAAATTTAGCGCGGCGTGAGCCTTTGCCTGCTCGCCCGCGCAGCATCCGTTTAAAATTTATCCGCTTCGCTTTTGATTTCGCCTGTGCAAAAGCAACATGCTAAAATTTCTGCTTAGCTTTTACAGCGCCGCCGCGTATAGCATGGCGAGGATCAGCGTGCATTTCGCCATCACAAAGCGCTAAAACGCGCCGAGTCCTTTTTAAGCCGCGATCTAATGCGTCAGGTTCTGCCAGCGGCGTTTTTCATTAAAATTTGACTATTTCACGCGGAATTATATCTATGTAGCAGCGCAAACACCGCGTAAAGCTTTCGCGCGAAATTCTATAAGTTACGGAATTTTATTTGAAACAGCATCGTAGATTTTGAGTCAGAATTTTAGGATTTATTGTGACGCTGCACCTGCTGCGATGAAATCTTACTAAATTTTATCCGCGACCTGCTCGCATAAAATTCTGCGTCAAAGCACAAGCTCGCTTGCAAGCTTACAGAGGTGCCAGCCGCCAATGCACCGCCGCACAAAACGCAGCTAATCAAACGCCTCGCTTGGGTTTTAAAATTCACCGTTCGCAGTTATTTTTATCAAGCTTTAGCTGTATTGGCGGCAAGCCCTTTATTTCATAGTTTAACACCATCGTTTTGCCGAGCTCCCGCAGGCGCTGCGAAAATTCCGTGCTGCAAAAGCCGGCCTTCGCCTTAGCAAACAGCATCTCTTTTAAAATTTCCGCATCGCCCGCATCCAGCGCGCTAAGATCTAAATTTGACGAGCTATTTAGCGCGTAATCGTATATGAAGCTATCACCTTCGCATGCGGCGCCTTTTAAAGTCGTAGCATCGTCGATCCTACGCGGCGCGCCCTCGTTTATCCGCGCTAGCGCATCTCGCACCTGCTTGCTTTCGCAGAAGTTTCGCTCTAGCTCGCCGCGTTTTTTCTCCGCATAAAATTCCATCGCTACGTTTGCTAAAATTCCGATTCCAAAGAGCACTAGCAAAATTTTAATCGGCTTATTTAGCTGCGCGCTTAAGCTTCGCGCGTCCATCATCGTGCCCTTTCGCAGCACAGCAGCGTATGTCCGACGCCCAGCCCGTCGTGGATCCGTGAAATTTTAAGCCCGGCGCGCTGCGCAAATTTAATCATATCGTCTGAGCGATAAATTTTGCTATTGCCGTTTGCCATCGCGGCGAAATATACGCTGATCTGCGTCATGCTATACGCGGCGGTCTCGTAGCGCTGCCTGTCCCAAAACGGCTCCAAAATATAAAGCCGCGCTTGCTCGCTCATCGACTCCGCCGCGCGCGAGAGGATGCTTACGATCTGCTCCTCTGCAAAGCAGTCCAGAAACTGACTGAGCCAGATCGCGTCAAAGCCGCGCGGAAAGCGCGTAGCAGCATCTAGCAGATCGGATGCAAGCCCGTCTATGCGCTCTGCGCCCTGCGCGCCTGCGACGGCGTCTTTCATCATCGAAATTTGCCCTGCAAGATCCATTATTGTGACGCGCACATTTTCGTCGTAACCTACGCACCGCTTGGCAAAGCGCCCCGTATTGCCGCCTACGTCTAAAATTTTATCCGTCTTGCGCGAGAAAATGATCTTTAGCGCGGGCTCAAACGCCAAATCTGAATAAAAATGATCAAACGCGAGCCAGCTCTTGCGCACATGCGGCGGCAGATGCGAAAGCGCCTCGTAGATCGTAGCCCACTGCCCAAAAACCTTTAGTCCCTCTGGTTTGCCTGATTTTAGCGTCTCTTCGAGCCTAAATAGCCCCTCGTAGCACACGTCGTGGATGAAGTCCATATCAACGTCCACCATCTCGTCGGTGAGCAGAAAATATCCCGCCTTGCTAAGCCGAAATTTCTCGCCGCACAACAGCACCGTGCCGATGCTAAGCGAGCTTTCCAGAAGTAGCTTTACGGCATATTCGCTAAGCGAGGTCTTTTGCGCGATCTCACTTATGCTTAGCCCGTCCCGCGCCTCATTAAGCGCGCTTAAAATTCCAAATTTTTTCATCAGTCGCGAGACCTGGAAGACCACCGGCGCAAAGGCGATCTCATTCGCCGTCCGCTGCGCTTCGCCCGCGCTTTGACGCTCCACGGCGTAACGATCTAAAAGCTGTTTGGGAAGTTTCATTTTTGATCCTGCTTATGTAAATTTCGCAAAATTTTAGCAAAAAATTCTAACTTTTCTTGCGCTCGCTAAGAATTTGCGCGTATCTTAGAATTTTGCGATGAAATTTTAAAATTCCGTCTTAAAATTTATAGAATTTTAGTTAAAATCCTTTCATCAAAATTTCGCGTAAAAGCTCTGTGAAAATGTCAAATTTAGGAGAATCCTTGAAGCTTCAAATGTCCTTGATGTCGGTTGCCTGCGTCGTAATCATCCTGGCTGGTCTTAAAGCCGCGCAGGCTATCGTCGTGCCATTTTTGCTAGCTATTTTCATCACGGTGCTCGTCTCGCCGCTGGTGCTCTACGTCCAAAAGATCCGCGTCGGGCGCGTTTTTAGCTTCCTCATCATCACTTTCGCTTTCGTGGCGATTATAGTGTTTTTCGGCGCAGTCATCTTCGATGCGATCAAGGAATTTTCAGCGCGCCTGCCCGAGCTTCAAGCAAAATTTGAAGAGGTGCTAGGAGGCGTGAGTGCGAAGCTCTCTCGATTTGGCATAGAGCTTAACGCCTCAAGCCTAGGCATCGATCCGAGCGAAGCCGCCGCGCAGCTATCTGCACTACTGCGCAAAACAGGCTCGATAGTCTCGACGGGATTTTTCATTTTTATAATGGTTTCATTTATGGTCTTTGAAAGCTCCGTAATCGACGAAAAAATCCGCTATTTTTCGCAAAGTAGCCGCGCGACACACACTTTCGTGAAGAAATTTGCCTCCAGCCTCAAAAAATATCTGTTAATCAAAACTATCGCTTCAGCTTGCACCGGTGCGCTCATCGGACTCGGACTGTGGGCGCTCGGAGTTCCGTACGCCGCGCTGTGGGGGATTTTAGCTTTCGTGCTAAATTTCATTCCTACGATAGGCTCGATCGTAGCGGTCTTTCCGACGCTTTTCGTGACATTAGCTACGATGGATATAATTTCCAGCATATGGACTATTGCAATTTATTTGGTCGTAAACGTAGCGATCGGAAATATCATCGAGCCACGATTTTTAGGGCAAGGGCTCGGGCTTTCAACGATCAGCGTGCTTGCAGGGCTACTGTTGTGGGGCTTTGTGCTTGGTATCGGTGGGCTATTTTTGGCTGTGCCGCTTACGATGAGCTTGCAAGTCGCGCTTGCTTCAAACGACAAAACACGCTTCATCGCGACTCTATTAAGCAACAAGGTCGAAAGATAAAGCGAAATTCCGCGGAATTTTAAAATTCTATAAATTCTAGCTTGAGCGCGCTCAAGAGTATTTTTGTCTCTTTTAGATAAAATCCGCCCAAAGGATCAAATATGACTAGCGAAAAATTTATTTACGAAGTAAACACGGTGACGAAATTTATTCAAATTTACTGCGATGGCAAGCATACGGACGCGCTTAAAAAAGATGGTGCTGTGCTTCATGACTACAAAGACGAGAAGGGGCTAGTGCAGACGCACTTTCATCTCTGTAGCGACTGCGAGCGAATGCTACGCTATGCCTATGCGCGTCTTGGTGCCTGCCCACATATCGAAAAACCGCGTTGTCACCACTGCCCGCATCCGTGCTACGAGCGTGAAATGTGGGTAAATATGGCTAAGATGATGAAATATAGCGGCATGAAGCTAGGACTTACAAAGATCAAAAAGCTTTTTTCGTTTAAAAAAAGCTAACTTGCGCGGGCTATTTAGCTAGGATTTGTGGATAAAATTTATCTCTGAAAACCCGCTTCATCTCTACACAAAAAAGTATAAAAAAGCAGTGTGAGAACAAGCGCAAAAAAGATATAAAATAAATCAAAATGCTAAATCTTAGCGCGTAAAATTCTATCTCGCAAACGCAAATCCTCCGCAATCCTTGATAATAAATAATTAAATTTGAGTTTATAGTTTTAAGTTAGAATTGTGCCCAATCAAAGGAGAAAATATGAAGGTCATTACCATCGCGGTCGTTAACGGCAGGGTCGTAAACGAAAAGGAATTAATCGCGTCTATCGCCGATTATGACGATTTTACCGCGGTTGCCGAACAACTCCGCAAAGGGCTGAAATCGAGGTATTTTACATCTAAAGAGCATGCGAGGATCTACAAAAAAATCAGCGTCGAGACGGGCTTTAGGCGCGCGCGATTCGACTACAAACCGTATAAAGATAAAATTTCAAACCTTATTGCCGAGGGCTACACCGTCAAGGCGATCTTAAAAAAGATCGGCGAGGAGGACGAAGCGTTCAAAAACGCCGTTACTGCGCCCGGGCTTACGCACTTCATCTCCGTGACGTTCAAAGATGAAAAAACAAGACTTCGCGCAACCGCAAAAAAAAGCGAAGATTTCTTATACGCGTATCGCTTCGAGATCAAGAAAATGCATTTCCAAGGCGTTAGTAATAAAGAAATTTTAAAATATATGAAATCTCATTACGAAAAGGATTTTGCCAAAGTAAGCGAGCGCGATATAGCGGCTTTTATCGAGGCAAACGCGGTGCTAGATACCGACCGCAAACTCTCGCTGTATAAAAAGCCGAGCCTTTACGATCCGCATTTTAGCGAGATTATGAAGCTTTACGCAAGCGGTATGCGAGTCTATGATATCTGGAAGACGCTTAAAGCCAAATACCCCGAGCTAGCCAAGCTTCAGGCGCCGAGCCTTTATCAGTTCATCGCAAACAACGCCCTTGGCAAAGCTAAATATATGCAAAAAGACTGATATGCCCGCGCTTCTTTCAAATTTTACTTTCAAATTTAAAATTTCACCGCGATGAAATCGATGAAAGCCGGTGAAATTTTTATGAAAACCTGCGTCATTCTCTGCGGCGGCAAAAGCTCGCGTTTCGGCAGCGACAAAGCGCTGTTTCCATTTCGCGGGCATCCCAGCATGACGCACTTTCTTTTCTCGCGCCTAAGCCGCGAGTTTGAGCGGGTTTTTGCCTGCGCCAAAAGCTCTAAATTTAACCCGCCGCTTCCTATGATTTACGACGAATTTGAGGAATTTTCGCCGATGGGCGCGCTGTATTCGGCGCTGAAGCCATTTAGCGGCGAGCGCATTTTTATCATCCCCGCCGATATGCCATTTGTAGAAATTTCCACCATTCACGCGCTTAGCGAGCAGGAGGGGCAAATTTGCGTGGCGGGCGACGAAGCGCATAGACACAGCCTGTGCGGATTTTTTGACGCAGCTCTCGCGCCGCGCGCGCTTGAACTCTACCGCGCGGGGGAGCATAAGATCGGCGCGCTCATCGATCGCGTAAATTTCAAAGTACTAAATTTCAAAAACAAAGAGCAGTTTTTAAACATAAATTATCAAAACGATTTAAAGGGCGTATATGAAATTTAAAGCTTTAGCGCTCGCGCTTTGCGCCATGAGTCTAGCCGCGCAAGATCTCTCCGAACTATACGCAAAGGCTAGCGAATACGAGGCCAGGGGCGATTACAAAAACGCGATGATCTATTACAAAAAGATCGCCGCGGTAAGTCTAGCGGAAAGCGGCGAAAAGTCGCGGCGAAAAGTCGCAGAAAATTCTACCTCGTCCGCAGAAAACCGCGCTGCGTACGACGATACCGCCGTTTTAAGCTCTGCGCCGCCGCGAAATTCTTTCGCACAAAATTCCGCCGCGCCAAAACCTGTCGAGCCAAATTCCACTTCGTCAAATTTCGCAGACACAGGCTCGGCTGCGTCAGGCTCCGCGTCAAATTTAGCATCATCGAATTCCGCCTCGCTCTCGCAGAATTCCACGATGTCGAGTTCTGCGATGCAGGACGAACGGAATTTTCTAGCGCAAAATTCCGCGCCGCAAGGCGAGCAAAATGGCCGAAATTTCGGATTTTTGGGGCTTAAATACTACGAGCCGATCTATATGCTCTTTACTCACGATTTTAGCAAAAAGCCTGATCGTAAGGCGGATGAGCTGCATTTTGAGTTTAGCTTCGAGCGCCCGATCACCTACGACGCGCTGGGGCTTGGAGAGAAAATTTCATTCGCTTACGCGCAAAATTCCTGGTGGCAGATCACGCAGGATAGCGCGCCTTTCCGCGAGAGCAACTATCGCCCCGAGCTCTACGTTAGCGCACCGGTGCCGTTTGCAGACGAGCTAAAGATAGGCGCCATGCATGAGTCAAACGGCAAGGGCGGCGAGGAATCGCGCTCATGGAATAGACTCTACGTCCAAAGCACGTGGAGCGCGGGCGGATTTTCGATCACGCCTAGGGCGTGGTATGCGTTTTGGCTGGACCGCACGAACGAGGACATCGCGGATTATATGGGCTACGGCGATCTGCGCGCGTCATACACCTTCGGCAAGCAGCGACTTAGCGCTCTATGGCGAAACAACCTCCATTTTGACGGCAGTAACCGCGGTGCGATCGAGCTGAACTACAGCTTCCCGATCTTTAATAGCGGATTTTACGGCTATCTGCGCTACTTTAACGGCTATGGCGAGAGCCTCGCGGACTACAAACGCAGCGTCAATAAGATCGGCATCGGACTTTCGTTCGTGGAATTTTAATGCCATCTGCACCGAGTTGCGAGCTAAATTTGAACTCACGACTCGTTGTGCGTCTTAAAATCGCACCAAATTTCAACTGCTTTTAAATTTCTTAGAAATTAATATTGTTTTAGCTAAAATCGCAGATTAAATTTTAAACAAAAGGATCAAAAAATGGCACAAATTCAAGAGGCCGAGCTCATCTGGAAAGACGGCAAATTAATCCCCTGGGCGGAGGCCACTACCCACGTTTTGACGCATTCTCTGCACTACGGAAACGCCGTATTTGAGGGCGTACGCGCCTATAAAACCGACAAAGGCTACGCGATTTTCCGCTTGGACGAGCACACTGCCCGTCTTGAAATTTCGGCAAAACTCTGCCTGATCAAGCTTCCGTTTAGTTTCGAGCAGCTTCGTCAGGCCCAGATCGACGTCGTCGCGAAAAATCGCTTCGATCAAACCGTCTATATTCGCCCGCTAGCGTACTTTGGCTACGGCTCGATGGGCGTTTCGTCCAAGGACTGCTCTGTAAATGTCGTCATCGCAGCGTGGCAGTGGGGCGCGTATATGGGCGAAGAGGCGCTACGCAAGGGCATCAAAGCCAAAATTTCATCGTGGATGAAGCCAGCGCAATTTTCGATGATGGCAAAAGCCAAAGCGAGCGCGAATTATTTCAACTCGCAGATGGCAAATTTTGAGGCGGTCGATGCGGGGTACGATGAGGCGATACTGCTCGATCCGCAGGGCTTCGTCGCGGAGGGCCCTGGCGAGTGCCTATTCATCGTAAAAGATGGGCTCATCATCACTCCGCCGAACGACACCAGCCTAGAGAGCATTACTCAAAATTCAGTCATAAAAATCGCGCGCAGCCTGGGCTACGAAGTCCGCAGAGAGCGCATTGCTCGCGATCAGCTCTATGCCGCGGATGAGGCGTTTTTTACCGGTACCGCCGCGGAGGTCACGCCGATTAGCAATATCGACGGTAGGATCATCGGCAAGGGCGAAATGGGCGAGATCACGAGCCGCTTGCAAAAGGCGTATTTCGCCGTCGTTACAGGCAAAGACCCGAAATTTGAGCACTGGCTCACTTACGTTAAATAAGGACGCGCATGCCTGCGGATTTGAATGATTATTTTAATAAGAAAAATGGCGACAAAAAAGGCGGGAATTTAAATTTTAAAATTCCTAATTTTGGAGGAATGGGCAAGTTTAGCGGCGTGATTTACGCGATAATCGCGATAATCGCGCTACTAGTGATCTCAAAACCCTTCGTCACGATCCAATCGGGTGAGGTGGGGATCAAGTCAAATTTAGGCAAATACGATCCGACGCCTCTTGGCGCAGGACTTCACTTTTTCGTGCCGTTCATACAGGACGTATTCGTCGTAGATACTCGCACACGTATCATCAACTATACCAGCAGCGAAGATATGAGCGCGGGTATCGCTACTAAAAGCGGCACCGCGGGCGGTATCATTAGTAAAAACTCGCTTTCGGTGCTAGACTCGCGAAATTTGCCCGTCAGCATCGACATCACCGTGCAATACAGGCTCAATGAAGCCACGGCGCCCAACACGATCGCCGAGTGGGGCTTTTTGTGGGAGGATAAGATCATCGATCCGCGCGTAAAGGACGTCGTGCGTAGCGTCATCGGTAACTATGCCGCCGAGGAGCTGCCTACCAAACGCGACGAGATCGCTAAAGCGATTGACGACGGCATCCGCAAGAATATTGAAGCACTGCCGAATTCGCCCGTAGATCTGCTAGCCGTGCAGCTTCGCGAGATCATCCTGCCGGCGAAGGTAAAGGAGCAAATCGAGAGCGTGCAGATCGCCAAACAGGAGGCTGAGCGCACCAAATACGAGGTCGAGCGCGCAAATCAAGAGGCGCTTAAAAAGGCCGCTCTTGCCAAAGGTAACGCAGACGCCGTCAAAATCGAGGCTCAAGGTCGCGCCGATGCCGCCAAGATCGAAGCCGACGCGCAAGCCTACGCCAACAAAGAGGTCGCAAAGAGCTTGGATGCAAATCTTTTAAGCCTCAAGCAGATCGAGACGCAGGCTAAATTTAACGAGGCGTTGCGCGAAAACAGCGACGCGAAAATTTTCCTAACGCCGGGCGGCGCGGTGCCTAATATCTGGGTCGATACGAAAGATAAGGCGAAACAAAGTGCCATCGAGCGGGAAAATTAAAATTCAGGCGGTTATACGCCCCGATTTCGCGAACTAAATTTAATAGCAAGTTGCTTCGGGTGCATAAGCTTAACTCGCGATTTTACAGATTAATCTTAGCGGCGAGCGCAAAAGCTCGCGACGAGCAGAACTCGCGCCCGTCGCGGTTTAAGCCTAGCGGTTGCTTAAATTTAACCGCTAGGCTTGTCCTTTAAATTTACGAGGCTCACCGCTTCATAAATTTCAATAACTAAAATTCCGCGTGCGGCGGCTAAATTCAGGGCGCGCGACTTCGCAAACTAAGGATCAAAGATGAAGGTAGATTGGCAAAAATTAGGCGGACTGCTCCCCGCGATCGTTCAGGACGTGGGTGACGGCGCAGTTTTGATGCTCGCGTATATGAACGAAGAGGCGCTAAGCCTGACGCTGCGTACCGGCTACGCGCACTACTTTTCGCGCAGCAAGGGGCGCATCTGGAAAAAGGGCGAGAGCAGCGGTCACGTTCAGCTCGTAAAATCCGCGTTTTTGGACTGCGACAACGACGCGCTGCTGCTTAAAGTCGAGCAATGCGGCGGATCCGCCTGCCACACGGGCGCGCGAAGCTGTTTTTTCAAGGAAATTTCGCTGCAAAAATGCGGTGAAAATGTGGGGAGCTCGAGCGCTTGCGGTGCGATAAATTTCGCAGAGCACGGCTCTGCAGTCTCTCTCGTACAGAAAAATTCCGCTAATTCTCGCACAGAGCAGAATTCCGCTTCCTGCGACGGCTTGCAAAATTTAGCGCCCAAAAATTATACCGATTCCTGCGGTAAGCAAAATTCTGTAATGCAAAGCCCCTCTGCGACGAATTCCGCCGCAGAGCGCAGCGAGCAAAATTTATACGCCGCCGCGCAAAATTCCACGCTCGAAAACTCCGCAGAAAAAGGCCCGTACGGCATTTTGGACAAAATTTATCACGTCTGCTTGGATCGCAAGCTAAACGGCGAGTCCGCGCTCTCCTACGTCGCCTCGCTCTACGCGAAGGGCGAAAACGCCTATCTCAAAAAGATCGCCGAGGAGGCGTGCGAGTTTGCGCTGGCGTGCAAGGATCTCTCGCGCAGCGAGCTTTACGCAGACGTCGCGCGCGAGGGTTTCGGCGAGCACAAAGCAGGCGAGCCGCGATACGATGTGATTTACGAGGGAGCGGATCTTTTATTTCACCTTTTGCTCGCACTTGCAGCGCACAATATCCACCCGGACGCCCTACTTGACGAGTTAGCGCGCAGGCAAGGACAAAGCGGTATCGAAGAAAAGCGTCGCCGAGAAAAAAGCTAATTCTGCCTTGCGGCGACCGCGAGTTTATTTAGAGCAAAGCGAGCCTGAAGCGAGCCGTAAAGCTTGAAGGCGATTTTACGCTGTAAACGCAAATTTAAGGGTCGATAATGAACGAAATTTTAGAGCGAATTTATGAGATAGAAAGCCTTGTCGAATTAGAAATTTTTCTACGCGCTTGGGATCGAATTTTAATTCGCGAGCGGCTGCTGGGCGAATTTGATCGCTACGCCTTTTATAAAAACGCTAGCGAGTGGAACAAAGCCGTTAAAATTTGCGAATGCCTAGCGATCGTAGGCTGGGGCGAGCGCGAGAGCTTGGAGGCGCTGCGCGGGAAATTTTACAACGGTTATGCGATGACCTTTTTTTAAATGCGCACGGCGATCCGCGCTTTGTAGAAGAAGCTATGTGGTCGAAACGCAAAACGGGGCTTACGATGCAAGACGGCGATACTATCTTTCACGCCGGCCCGGATGCGGCGGGCAAAACGCTCGCACGCCCCGTGAAAGAGGACATTTGTGACCTTAAGCTAAACAGCCAGCGCAACTGGATAGCCAAAAATCCGGTCCGCATCACGCGCGCTATCAGTAACTGCTACGAGAGCTCGCGCGCCGTGATAGAAAGCCTATTTGAGGAACTTCAACCGGCGCTTAACGCCAAAATGCGCCCTAAAATTTACGGTTCGACAATCAACTATATAAAATTGGAATGCGCGTTTAGTTTTGATGACGAGCACTGCCGAACCAACTACATCATCGCGCCCGATAAGCCGCGCCTAAGCTCGCAGCGCGCCTGGGAGCTGATACACGAAATGATGAGCTAGGAGCAGAGGCGCGCGGGCGGTTACTATCTGCGGAACCGCTTTGAGTATTCGCCGTTTAGAAAAAGCACGGGCAAAACGGGCGCGCTGATACATTTCGAGCGCGAGTTTAGCGAGCTAGCGCCTATGGAGCAAAAGCGAAAGATGGGCGAGTATTTTTTGACGGCGCTAAAGCAGATCGCGCAAAAGCAAAGCAAGCTTAAGTATGATTTCGCCGCGATGATAGAGGATTTTGGTAAAATTTTAGGCGAGTGGACGGCGGCTGAAATTTAGCGCGCGGCGGCGCGGCGTCTTAAAACACATTGGCGGCGTGCAAATCCGCGCCATAAATTTAAGCGCTTGCGTAAATCGTAAAATTTCACTAAAATTTTATAAGACTATACGCAGTCTAGAAGCTGCCGTTTCATCGCGACGCGCTAAAAGCGTAAAAATTAGCGTTCTCCCGCGTAGTCAAATCGCGCAGCTTGTAAGCTAAACTCGAAGTTGTTTCGATCCGCCGCACCCACGCACGCGTCGCTATCGTAAAGCGCGAGCAAGAATTCCGCCATCTCCTCGCTTGAGTGATAGCACTTAAAAGCCGCATCGTAGTCGTAGCCCGCATCATCCGTCGCCACGGAGCCAAAAATTACGCTATGCAGGGTAAAATTTCGCGGCGGAATGAGCGAGCTAAATTAAAATCAAATCTGCGCGCGGAGTAGAAAGCGCCCTAGCTAGGCTCACGCCCCCTCTGCCGCTAGCATTATGACCCGCTTAACCACTTCGCTAGCCGCTTTTAAAGAGCCTACGGGCAGGTATTCGTAGATCGAGTGGAAATTATGCCCGCCGGTAAAGAGGTTCGGGCACGACAGCCCCTTTGCGGAGATGACGGCGCCGTCGTAGCCGCCTCGCATAGGCTTGATCTTGGGCTCGATGTTTAGGCTTTTAAAAGCCTGCTTCGCAAAGCAAATTGCTGGCGCGTCGTCGTTTTTCAAAAAGTTATAGACGTTTTTATAGCGGTCGTTTAGCGAAATTTCGATCCGATCGCCCCAGATCGCGCGAAGCCCCTCCGCAGTTTTTTGCAAAAATTCCATGCGCTGCTCGTATCTTTTCTCGTCAAATTCCCTCACATCGATCTTTAGGACGGTTTTTGCGCTGTTGCCGCTAAGCTCCTTGACCCAAAAATAGCCCTCCTTGCCCTCTGTGTATTCGGGCGCCTCGCCCGCGGGCAGCAGCGAGATAAACTTATGCGCCAAAAGCAAGGAATTTACGAGCTTACCCTTGGCATTCATCGGATGAGCGGACTGTCCTTTGAAGGTAATGACGCAATCGCCCGCGTTCCAATTCTCGTAGATAAACTCGCCGATGCCGCAGCAATCAAGGCAGTAGCCGAAATCCGCGCCTATCTCGCTTACATCCAGCGCCTTTGCGCCCCGCAAACCCTGCTCCTCGTCCGGCACGAAGCAAGCGATTATCTCGCCGTGCTTGATCTGCGGATTTTGGACGAAAAATTCCAGCGCATTCACGATCGCAGCGATCGCCGCCTTATCGTCCGCGCCTAGCAAGCTGGTACCGTCCGTTACGATGATCTCGTCTCCTTTATAATCCTGCAGCTCTTCATTTTCGCTCTCTTTAAGATAGATCTCTAGCTCTTTATTCAGGCAGATATCGCCGCCTTCATATCTTACGATCTGAGCTTTGGTATCATTCGTCTGCTCGGCGCTGGTATCAAGATGGGCGAAAAACGCTATACTCGCAGCGGGCGCGTCTAAATTTGAGGGAATTTTAGCGATTAAAATCGACTTCTCGCTGAGGCTGATATTTTCGATGCCCAGAGCTTCGAGCTCGCTTTTTATGAGACCTGCAAGCTCAAGCTCCTTGGGGTTTGAGGGCATTATGCCCGCTGCACCCGCGACTCTATTCGTGGTGGTGTTGATCTTGGTGTAGTTTAAAAACCTCTGCACGATATCCACAAATGAGCCTTTTTACAAAATGAAAAATGCGATGATGCAGACGGATAGAAACATCCCTAGAGCCGTTCTTTTAGCGATCTGAATAGGGCTTACCATCGCAAGTCCCGCGCAAACGATGCAAGCGCCCGCAATCGGCGATGCACTCCTGCCTAGCGCGCCGCTTATCGCAACCGCCATACCGAGCTTATCTTGTTCAAAGCCCAACGCGTCGGCGTGCACGGTCACGGCGGTGTTGAACGCCATCGATGCCGCATCTCCTGAGCCTGTCACGACGCCCATAAAAAACGGCACGAAGGTTCCGCCGAATTTTACGTAGCCCTGCTCGTTCTTAAGCCACTCGATTACGAAATCGATCGCTCCGCACGCGCTAAGACCCGCGACGAAGACACCCGCTGCGATGATGATACCTATGATCTCGGCATACGCGCTACCCATTCCTTTGAAAAATTCCTTCGTAATTTTTTGAGGATCGGTTAGAGTAACGGCGATGGTGAGGATAGCACCCAGTAGCATCGCTTCGGCGACGCCCATCTTCGTCCACTTTAGGAAAGAGACCTGATTTAGGCTCGTGCCGCCGATTACCAAGATCACTAGTGGCACTAGCGGCATAAGCGCGTATAAGACGTTTATCTTTTGAGGCTGCGCGTCTAAATTTGAACCGTCGGCGGAATTTGACGCAACGGAATTTGCGCCGCCCTCCTTTTGTGCGAGATAATTCACCCCTTTGGTGTAGTCTTTGCAAACTATCGCCGTTATACTCATTACGATCAAGACCACGATCAAAGCGGTAATCGCGCTAGAAAACTGCACCCCGATGACGTCTTGAACCGTGTAGGAGGGGTTGTGCGCCTTTACCATATCGGCGACAAATACGTTGTGCGCCGAGCCCGGGCTTAAAACGCTACCGAAAGTGCCCGCAAATACCGCAGCTCCCGCCATCTCTGGTTTAACGCCCGCAGCCATCATCACGGGGATCAGCGTAGCGCCGACCGCAGCGGAGCAGCCCGCAGCGGAAGGAATCGCGATATTGATAAAATATGTAAGCGCCACGACGATAGGGATCAATAAAAATCCGATATTTCCAAGAGGTCTGGTGAGTAAATTTACGAGCGCGCGGTCGCATTCGGTAAATTTCATCACGAAGGCAAAACCCATACTGGCGCAGATCGCCTTAATAAGACCTGCTTTAGTCATATACGAGGTAAAGGCGCCCAGCCCGTCCAGAGGCTTTAGACAAAACACGCACAGCACCAAACCCACGCCGATAAGCACGGTTTTAGTATCCTTTTTCATGATCAGTAAAGCGACGACTGCGACGATACCCACAAGCGCCAAAAATAGCCTAAACGTCTGCACGATAACTCCTTTTAAATTTTAAATTTACTTCCCACGGCGATGCGCGAGATCTCTTTTTTATACTCGAATTTCAGCACGTCCGCATGCCCCATCACCTCGCACTCGTTTCCGTTTATCAAAAACGCGCTGCCCTCGGGCATAGCATAGACGCTGTCGTTTTGATTGACGATCAAAAACTCCTCCAGCCGCTCCTCCCTACTCTCGCCGTTGTGGTTTGAAATTTTACCGCTTATGAAGTGCGGATTGATCTGATACGGAAAGATCCCCAGAGCCACCGGCGAGGGCGGAAAGACGATCGGCATATCATTGGTAGTCATCATTGTCTTGCCCGCGACGTTTGCGCCCGCAGACCAGCCGAAATACGGCATACCGCTATCTACGGCGTCTTTGATCGCACCCAAAAGATCAAATTTATAAAGCTCATTTAGCAGCACGAAGGTATTGCCGCCGCCGATGCAGATCGATTTGGCATTTTTAACGGCAGCTTTCATATCGGCAAATCGGTGGATCGATCTGATATTGCTATTCTCCAAGCAGTCCGCGACCTTCTGCTCGTATTGATCGTTCGTGCGCCTAACGCCTGCAAACGGAATGAATAAAATTTCATCATCCCAAAGACCCCCTAAAAATTCCTTGATCCACCCCTTGCAGTGGTTTAGATAGCCGCTGTCTTTATAACTGGAAGCGCTTAGAAGTAGTGCTCTTTTCATGCCGCCTTCCTTAAGCTTTGCCGTTTAGCTTATACGCGCAGCGCAGATACACGTCCACCCCCGCAAGCAACGAGTCCTCGTCGAAGTCGAATTTGGCGTTGTGATGTCCCGCCGCAAGCGTCGTGCCGATCATCAGATATCCGCTTTTGCCGCCCGCATCTTGTACCGAGCGCATAAAATGCGCGAAGTCCTCGCATGCGCCTAAATTTAGCTCCCTTACGATTTTATCATCGTCGATAAACGGCGATGCCTTCGCCGTATCCTCGTAAAGCTGCGTGGTGGCCTCGTCGCTATCGCCGCCTGCGGTACCGCCCGTAATCTGCACGTCGTAGCTAACGCCGTAAATTTTAGAAACGCCCTCCACTATGTCCATACATTTGGCTTTCATAAACTCATTCAGTTCCGTGCTCTCGCCGCGCGTCTCGCACGCGAGATAGCCGTTAGGCGCAATGACGTTGCGCCCTTCGCCCGCGCGCAGTACGCCGACGTTGATACGCGTAACGCCGTCTGCGTGCCTGGTTATGCCGTGCATATCAAGCGCTATTTCGGCTGCGGCAAGCAGGGCATTGGCTCCGTTCTGCGGCGCGCCCGCGGCATGAGCGGACTTGCCTTTTAAATTTATGTCAAATTTAGTGGTCGCAAGCAGCTTTTTGGTACCGCAAATGATGCCTCTCATCGTGTTCGCCTGAAAGCCGATATGCCCGCCCAGCAGATAATCCACGCCCTTGGTAACGCCCGCAGCTTCCATACCTGCGGCGCCTCTGGTACCCTCCTCGGCAGTTTGGAAGATAAATCTAAATTTACCGCTGAAATCGTCTAAGCTCTGCGCGATCAGCTTCGCTAGGGCAAGCCCCATCGTGATATGCCCGTCGTGCCCGCACGCGTGCGTGATGCCGCTGATGTCGGAGCGAAAGCCCTCCTTAAAAGGACGGTGATCCGCATCCGTGCTCTCGGTCACGTCTACGCCGTCTATGTCAAATCTAAAAGCGACCGTATTGCCCGCGCGCCCCGTGTCTATTTCGGCAACTAGGCCCGTTAGCCCATCCTCCATCGCATCAAGAAATTTTATCTGATCTGCGTTTAGCAGCCCTTCGGCGCGCTGTTTCGCCTTCTCGCAGGCATCCTTGCTACCTACGCCCTGCCTCGCTTCAGCTTTCACCACTTCGCGACCGAGCTTTATCTCATAGCCCAAGCGCCGCATACGATCTGCGATAACCGCGGTCGTAAAAAAGGTAAACCAGCCCGTCTCGGGATGCGAGTGAAAAAACCTGCGATCCCCGATCATCTCGCTTTTTAGCGCCTCTACTTTTTGTGCGATAGCATCCATTTTTTCTCCTTTATTTTTTGGCTAAGCTTAACATCGCCGCAGCTAGAACCTTCGTAGCGGCAAACGCGTCGTGCCAGTTTATACTCTCATTTACGTTGTGGCTGATGCCGTCTTTGCACGGCACGAAAAGCATCCCCACGCGACCTGCTAGCTCCGTCATATTCATCGCGTCGTGTCCCGCGCCGCTAGGAAGCCTCAGGCTTGGAATTTTAAGCTCGCCGGCACAGCTCTCAAGCAGATCTATCATCTCCTCGCTTAGCTTTACGGGGCGATCCTTGATGAGATTTTTTAGTTCAAATCTGCACCCTCTGCGAGCGCAAATTTCACCTATCGTGGCGCAAATTTTATCGTCCGCCGCCCTAAGTGCTCCCTCGTCTATATCGCGTATATCAAGACCTAACGTGCATGAGCCCGGGATCACGTTTAGTACGCCGGGTAGCGCATTTGCATAGCCCGTCGTCGCGACCGTAGTTTTGCCCTCCTTGGCGATCCTCTCCGCGCTTAAAACGATCTCGCTCGCGCAAGCTAGGGCGTCGCAGCGCATATCCATAGGCGTAGCGCCGCTGTGATCGGCTCTGCCCTCGATCCGTAGCTCGTATCGCACGGGCGCGGCGATACCCGTGACGACGCCTACGGGGATGCTGCGTCGCTGCAATACCGGCCCCTGCTCGATATGAAGCTCGATATAGCTATGAAAGCTGGATTTGGGCAGGATGCAGCTTTTTAAATTTGCGGGATTTAGCCCGAAACTCTGCATCGCGTCAAACAGCGAAATTTCGTCTTTATCCTTTAGCTCGCCCAGCCGATGCTGCGATAGCTTGCCGCTGATTATCTTGCTGCCTACGGTAGCCATTTTAAAGCGGCTTGATTCCTCGCAAACGAAAACGATGAGCTCCAGCGGTCGCGCAAGCCTCTCTCCGCTATCTCGCACCGTGCGGATCGCCTCCAAAGCGGCCATGACGCCTAACGTGCCGTCGTAAAAGCCGCCCTGCGGTACGCTATCGATATGCGAGCCCGCGCTGACGGACGGCAAATCGGGATTGCTGACGCCGCTAAATTTAGCGAAAATATTGCCCGTATCGTCGATTTTGATCTTAAAATTTTCTTTTTGAAGTAGCGATATGAGGAAGTCGCGCGCCTCTTTATCCTCGTGCGAAAACGCAAGCCGCGTAAGCCCGCCGCCCGCTAAAGCCCCAAAGCGGCTTATCTGCTCGAACTCGCTTTTAAAGCGCTGTATGTTTATGTCCATAAATTCCCCTTTTCTTAAAAAATTTATGTGTACGGCATTTTAATATTAAATTTATATAACAAAGCTGAAATTTACCTATCGCAGTGGCAAATAGGGCGCTAAAACGGCACGCGAGCAGAGCTGTTTTAAAATAGCGTTTAAATTTCATTTTGCCTTTTGGGCTTTAAAATCGCGACGCGCCTACTTAACTTCAGACTAAACGGATATAATTATCGCAAAATTTAACGAGGAGCAAGGATGGAACGGGGCTCGCTGAGGGGCTTTATGAAAAGCTAAATGGGCTTAAAAGCGTGATAGATAAGGAGGAGTGTCTGTTTGACGCAATAAAAGACGCCGTAGAAGCGGAAAATTTCGAATTTGCCGCGCAAATTTGCGACTTTGTGCTAAATGACGATTTTGAAAAATTCGGCGCGTTTTTAAGAACCAGAGCGCTAATGTGGCTCACGAACTACATCGCGCAAAATTTAAAAGAAAGCGAATACCCGAATTTCGATGACTTTACGGACTGCCTGTGGAAATTTAAATGGATCGTCTCAGGCGTCGCCAAAAGCTCCATGATAGAAAAAGAGCTCATAGACGAGACAAACGAAGCGATGCTGTTTTACTATGAGCGCTTGGAACTCTCGCTGGCCTCATACTACAAGGCTTTGATGAATCAAAACATCGACATGGGCGATGCCAGAGAAATGAGGGCAAACTACGAACTGTGGAAAAAGCTCGCCAAAGACGATATGGCCGACTGCGAGGCGTGCGAGGCTAGCGATGAGATTGCATATTTAAATTTTGCAGGCGAGCACGCAGCGGCGCTTGAGCTTGCCGCGCCGATACTATCAGGCGAGCTAACCTGCTCCGAGGTGCCGCACATAACCTACGCGCCGATACTTTTTAGCATGATAGCGCTAGGCAGGACCTGGGAGGCGAAAACCCTGCTACCCAAGGCCGCGGCGACGATCGAGTCAAATCCTCGCGTGATAAATCAGATCGCGCCGCTAATCGAAATCGCCGTTAGGCTGGATGAGCGCGAGACGGCGTTAAGCTTAGCGCGCAAGCACTCGCACGCCATACTCGATAGCAACGACGATCTAAACGACCTGCGATTTTTCATCGCAGTTAGCGCGTTCGGCGATGAGGGCGACTACAAAACGGCTTTGGAACTGGCGGGTAAATTTGACGCTAGAAATCAAAACTTCTACTACGCCGATTATCTGAATAAATTTTACGAGGAATTCGGAGTTTGAAATTTGACGATTTAAAGACCTAGCGCACTTTGCCCGCAAAGCAGAACACTATTTCTCAAGCGTATACGGCGAGATAGTTTAAAATTCGCAGCTCGATACTACTTCACGCTCGCAACGGCGAGCGCGATAAAATTTACGCCAAACGGACGCGAGCGGCTCGTGCGGTAAATTTATACCGCTTACTCGCGCACGTCGGCAGCCGGTCGCCGAAATAGGTGATAGAGTGCATGCATGGCATTAAATTTTAACTAGATCGGTCAGACGAAAACAAATATTTGCGGTAGCAAGACTCGTATTCTAAATTTCAACCGCCGCAGAATGTAAAATTTAAACCAAGCCCGCCGTCAATCTCGCCCTTAAAAACACGCGCGACGACGTATCTAGCATCTTCACCTAGATTTAGCGGCAAATTTAATAGCAAAATTTTAAAGCGTGGCACGATAAAATTTTAAAACAAAATTTCAAGTAGATTTTTAAATATAAAATTTTAAACGGAATCTTGAATGCAGAATTTCAAATAAATTTTAAAATTCCAAGAGTATCATCCCTTGGAATTTTAAATTTAATGCTTGGCTAGGTAATTTGTGTCGTAGTTATTATCCACGAAATCGGGGTTATTCATCATCCTAAGATGAAAATCGCGCGTCGATTTTATGCCGCCGATAATGAGCTCGTCTAGCGCAACCTTCATCTTTGCGATCGCACGCGCGCGGTCCTTGTCGTAGACAATGAGCTTACCGATCATGCTGTCGTAGTAAGGCGGCACCGAGTAGCCCTCATAGACGTGGCTATCCATACGGACGTTTCTGCCGCCCGGAGCAACGTATTTTGTGATTTTGCCCGGGTTTGGCATAAAGCTTTTGGAGTCCTCGGCGGTGATGCGGCACTCAAGCGCATGCCCGCTAAATTTTATCTCGCTTTGAGGTAGCAGCTTCTCGCCCTGCGCGATGCGGATCATCCACTCGATCAGATCGAGCCCGCTTCGCATCTCACTTACGGTGTGTTCGACCTGCAAGCGGGTATTCATCTCGATGAAATAGAATTTTTTATCCTTGCTATCGTATAAAAACTCAAACGTTCCCGCGCTTGCGTATCCGATCGCCTTAGCGGCGCGAACCGCCGTTTCGTGCAGGCTTTTTCGCGTCGGCTCGTCCAAGATCACGGCCGGGCTTTCTTCGATCAGCTTTTGGTGGCGGCGCTGCATCGAGCAGTCGCGTTCGCCGATATGCACAACATGTCCGTGCTCGTCGCCTAAGACCTGAACCTCGATGTGGCGCGGATTTGTGATATATTTTTCCATATACATCGTGCCGTCGCCGAATGCACTCATCGCTTCGCTCTCTGCCGACCAAAAGAGCTTTTCGATATCCTCTTCGCGCTCGACCACGCGCATTCCGCGCCCGCCGCCGCCGGCTGCGGCTTTAATGATGACGGGATAGCTGATTTCGGCGGCTAGTTTGCGCGCCTCTTCGACGCTTGCGATCGCGCCGTCGCTGCCAGGCACTACAGGGATGCCCGCGCGCATCATCACTTGCTTAGCCTTGCTCTTATCGCTCATTAAAGTCATCGCCTCGACGCTCGGGCCGATAAATTTAATGCCGTGCTTGGCGCAAATTTCGACGAAATTTTGACTTTCGCTCAAAAAGCCATATCCCGGAAATATCGCGTCGGCTTCCGTTAACTCACACGCCGTGATGATCGCGGGGATATTTAGGTAGCTATCACTGCTGCGCGGTCCGCCTATACAGACCGACGCATCGGCGTATTTGACGTAAAGCGCGTCCTGATCGGCGGTGGAGTGCACGACGATGGCTTGCTTGCCCATCTCCTGGATCGTGCGAAGCGCGCGCAGAGCGATCTCGCCACGATTTGCGATTAGAATTTTTTTAAGCTCCCTCATAGCTTCTCGACCTCAAACAGCGCCATAGCGTACTCGACGGGCTGTCCATCTTCGACGAGAGCTTTTTTGATGCGACAGTCGAATTCCGCCTCGATCTCGTTCATAATCTTCATCGCTTCGATGATGCCGATCGTATCGCCCTTATGCACGACCTGGCCCACGCTTACGAACTCTGCCGCACCGGGGCTCGGCGCCTTATAAAAAGTGCCTACCATCGGGCTGTCGATCGTATCCATCGAGCCTTTTGTGGCGGGCTTGTCGCCCACGAGCACGCTTACTGAAGGCGCAGCAAGCTGCGGAGCGGGTGCCGGTGCGGCGAGCTGAGGCGTACTCCCACCGCATGGGCCATATTTTTTTATCTCGATTTCAAAATCTTTATCTTTAATTTTTAGCTCATTAATGCCCTGCTTCTCGCCGAAAAAGTCCATTAACTCTTTGATTTCTGCTTTTGTCATAAATTTCTCCTGAAAAAATTTGCGAAATTTTAGCTAAATTTTTATAATTGTTTCTTTAAATGGATTTTTGCGGGACTTTTAAGAAGTGCAAAGCGAAATTTACGACAGAATTTGCGGACTGATTTTAAGGATTTACGAGGCGCGATTTGCCTCGTTCATTTTAAGCTCGAACTTCGCAAGCGAAACACGAAATTTTGCAGCAAGAGCGCAGGATGATTTTAAATCCTTTAAAAATTTAACGCTTAATTTTACGACCGAAATTCTATGCCCAAGCTCAGAGCGCAAAAATGCCGTGCTTTGCTTTAAAATTCCACTTTTGGGCTCGTATAAAAATCCTGCGCCTTGCTTTTCTTTAAAATTTCGCGCTGAAATTTTGTTTTATAACCCCGCGCCGAGATTCTATACGCGCGGGGTTTCTGCGTTAATGTGTCGCAAAAAAGCTCTGAATTTTCGCTTTATCGCTCGTTTTGCTAAGGGCTAACATCAGCAGCACGCGCGCCTTTTGCGGATTTAAATTATCTGCGGTTAGAAAGCCAAGTTTTGCGTCGTCCACCTCCGAGCTAACGCTAGTTGAGCCGCTGCCCGTGCGGCTTGAGCGCACGACAATCACGCCCGCTTCGCTAGCTTTTGCGAGCGCGGCCTGTAGATCTGGATATAAATTTCCATTGCCTACGCCCGCTACGATAATGCCCTTAGCGCCCTTTTGCACCGCTGCATCGACCAAATCGCCGCTATCTTGCGCGTGTCCATAGATGATATCGACGCGCGGCAAGGCCTTGATATCCTTGATATTAAATTCGCTTGCAACGGTGTGTTTGCGAAGCGGTGCCATATAGAAATTTACGACGCCATAATTTACGGTGCCGATTTTGCCGGAATTCGGGGAAGCGAAAGTAGCAACATTGGTGGTATTTGTTTTTGTAACCTCGCGCGCGGCGTGGATCTCGTCGTTCATTACTACAAGAGCGCCCTTTTCGCGAGCGTTTTTATCTGCCGCGACGGCAACGGCGTTGTATAGATTAAGCGGTCCATCAGCACTCATCGAGTCTGCGTTTCGCATCGCGCCCACCAACACGATCGGTTTTTTAGATTTTACTACCAAGCTTAAAAAATACGCCGTCTCCTCCATCGTATCGGTTCCATGCACGATGACGACGCCGTCTACGTCGTTTTTAGTAAGCAGCTCGCTTACGCGGTTTGCGAGCTTGAGCCAAATTTCATCATTCATCTCCTGCGAGCCGATATTTGAAATTTGCTCACTTTTAATCGTAGCTAAATCCCCCAGCTGCGGCACTGCCGATAAGATATCTTCTACGCCCTTTGAGCCTGCGGTATAGTTGCCCTCCGTGGCACTTGCGCTGCTTCCCGCGATAGTGCCGCCGGTAGCTAAAATATAAATATTTGGCTTCGCAGCAGCCAAAGATGACGCGATAAAAAACGTAATAAACGCAAATTTCTTGAGTAGTCCCATAGTTGCTCCTTAAAAAGTGATAAATTTTTATAATTTAAGCAAAATTCTAGCATAAAATTTTTATTATATTTTATTTTGCTGCTATAATGCGCGAAAAATTTTGATTATTTTAAGGAAATTTTATGGGACTAAAAAGCGATAAATGGATCAGACAGATGTCGCAGCAGCACGATATGATAGCGCCCTTTTGCGAGGAAAATATCGGCCGCGGCGTCGTTAGCTACGGACTTTCCAGCTACGGATACGACATCAGGGTCGCAAGAGAGTTTAAAATTTTTACAAACGTCGGCGGAACGGTCGTCGATCCTAAAAATTTCGACGCAAAAAACGTCGTGGATTTTGAGGGCGACGTCTGCATCGTGCCGCCGAATTCCTTCGCGCTGGCGCGCACCATCGAATACTTCAAAATGCCGCGCGACGTGCTTGCGATCTGTCTGGGCAAAAGCACCTACGCGCGCTGCGGCATCATCGTAAACGTAACGCCCTTTGAGCCCGGTTTTGAGGGGCACATCACGATTGAAATTTCCAATACCACGCCGCTGCCTGCAAAAATTTACGCAAATGAAGGCATAGCGCAGGTTTTGTTTCTGCAAGGAGATGAGCCGTGCGAGGTGAGCTACTGCGATAAAAAGGGCAAATACCAAAGCCAAAAGGGCATCACGCTGCCTAGAATTCTAAAGGATTAAGCAATGAAAAATTTAATCATCGTAGAATCCCCCGCAAAAGCCAAAACGATCAAAAAATTTTTAGGCGATGACTACGACGTCGTCGCTTCCAAGGGACACATCCGCGATCTGCCGCAGAAAAAATTCGGCATTAAAATCAAAGATAAAAGCTTCGAGCCCGAATACGAAATCAGCGCCGATCACGATCAGATCGTAAAGCAGATAAAGACTCTCGCTAAAAAGGCGGATCAAATTTATCTCGCGACTGACGAGGACCGCGAGGGCGAGGCGATCGCCTATCATATCGCAGCTTCGATCGGCAAGCAAGCGGAGGATCTGCCGCGCATCGTATTTCACGAGATCACCAAAAGCGCGATCTCAAACGCGCTAAGTTCGCCGCGCAAGCTCAATATCGCAAGCGTAAACGCCCAACAAGCGCGCCGCCTGCTCGATCGCATCGTGGGCTACAAACTAAGTCCGCTTTTAAATTTGAAGATCCAGCGCGGCTTAAGCGCGGGTCGCGTCCAAAGCGCCGCGCTTAAGATCGTCGTCGATCGCGAGCGCGAAATTTTAAATTTTAAGCCGGTAGAATTTCACAGCATCGACGCGGTTTTTAAGAAGGACTTGGAAGCCGAGCTCGTCGAATTTCGCGGCAAAAAGATGGAAAAGCTCTCGGTCAAAAACGCGGCGCAAGCTAGCGAGATCGTCCTGACGCTGCAAAAAGACAAATTTAACGTAGAAAGCATCGAGAGCAAATCGCGCAAGACGAACCCCTATCCGCCGTTTATGACCTCGACGCTGCAGCAGGCGGCGAGCACGGCTCTGGGCTTTAATCCACGCAAGACGATGAGCCTCGCGCAGAGCCTTTACGAGGGCGTTAATACCAAAAACGGTGGTGCGATCACCTATATGCGAACCGACTCGCTAAATATCGCTAAAGAAGCGATCGCGGCGGCTCGCGAGCTCATAGAGGGGCGCTTCGGCGAAAAGTATCTGCCGAAAAGTCCGAATTTATACGCCACCAAAAGTAAAGGCGCGCAGGAAGCGCACGAAGCGATAAGGCCTACCGATCTAAAGCTTACCCCCGAGCTCGCGCAAAAAATCCTGCCTCGCGACGAATACCGCCTCTACGCGCTCATCTACAACCGCTTCGTAGCCTCGCAGATGAGCCCTAGCGTCTCGCAGATCCAAACGATCATCGTGCGCGGCGAAGCGGGTGCATTTAAGATCAGCGGGCGCAAGGTGGAATTTGACGGATTTTACAAGGCTTACGGCGATCTGGATAAGGATAAAATTTTACCGAACTTCGATGCGGGCGACGCGATGAGCCTGCAAAGCCTGAGCTCGCAGCAGCACTTCACCGAGCCGCCAGCGCGCTATTCGGAAGCAAGCCTCATCAAAAAGCTCGAAAGTCTCGGCATCGGCAGGCCCTCGACCTATGCGCCTACCATCTCGCTACTTACGGCGCGCAACTACGTAAATATCGAGCAAAAGCACCTGGTACCGAGCGAGATCGCCTTTAAGATCACCGAGATGCTGGAGCAAAATTTTAAAAATATCGTCGATAGCGAGTTTACCTCCAAAATGGAAGAGAAGCTCGACGACATCGCCGAAAACAAAGCGGACTGGCAGCAAATTTTAGCGGATTTCTACTACCCTTTTATGGACGAGATCGCCAAAGGAAAAACCTCGATCGCAAGCCAAAAGCTAGCCGAAAAGATCGGCGAAACCTGCCCGAACTGCGGCGGCGAGCTACTTAAGAGGCAGGGCAGATTCGGCGAGTTTATCGCCTGCTCGAACTATCCGAAGTGCAAATACTCGCGCAACGCGGACGCTAGCGCCGAAGGGGCGAGCGAAGAGAAGGCGGCGCCCGAAGTGTTAGATGAAAAATGCCCGCAGTGCGGTAAAAATTTGATCAAGCGCAAGGGCAGATACGGCGAGTTTATCGCTTGCGAGGGCTATCCGAAGTGCAAATACTCGCGCAAAATCGAAGGCGCGGCGAAAGAGAAAAAGCCGCTGCTCTCCACGGGCGTCAAGTGTCCGAGCTGCGGCACGGGCGAGATCGTCGAGCGCTTCTCTAGACGCGGCAAATTTTACGGTTGCACAAACTACCCCAAATGCGGCTTTGTGAGCAACTACGCGCCGATTGCGCGCGCATGCCCGCAGTGCGGCAACTCATACATGCTCCGCAAAGAGCTGAAAAAAGGCAACTTCGCCGAGTGCCCGCAGTGCAAGCTTAAAGAAGAGATCGATTGATAATAGGCGTAATCTCGGACTCTCATCGCGAAACAAAGGTCACTGCCAGCGCCATAGAGTGGCTGCTCGCGCGCGGAGCGGATCTGCTCGTGCATGCAGAGGGCATCGTCGAGAGCGAGACGCTGCGGCTTTTGCGACAAAGCGGCAAGCTCTACTTCGCGGTTTTAGGGAACAACGACGAAGCACTTGCGGAGCTAAAAAATGAGTTTAACCTGCACGATGAGCCCTTTTGCACGGAGTTTGCAGGGCTGCGGCTAAAAATAATGCACCATCCGTTTTATCTCTTTGACGAAGAGCCCGCAGCGCAAAATGAAGCAGACGAGCTAAATTTAGGTGCGGGTGCGGATCGCAAAGAAATTTTAATCTCAAATTCTAAAACGGCGGCTTGCTCGGCAAATTTAAACTCAAATTTTAATGGCGCAGATAATGAAATTTTAAATGGCACATGCCATGCAGACGAAAATTTTTATACGGCAGGTATGGGCGCGGGTCTCGCTGCAAACTTGAACGCAAATTTAAACTCAAATGCAAATTTAGCCGCCAATATGGGCTCGGATATGAACTCTAAAGCAAGCTCGGGTGCGGATCACGCAGTAAATTTAACGACGCCAAGCTTAAACGCGAATTTATCCGCACCAAACTTGAGCTTAAATTTGACCGTAAGTTCGAGCTTGGATACTGCGCGAAATTCTACGCCGATACGAGTCGCAAGCGACACGGCGGATCAAAGCTTGGTGCTTGCGGCGTCGATCGCGAGTTTTGTCTCGCTGCAGAATTCCGTTCCACGGCGAAATTTTGCCTTGTTACAAAATTCTATCCTATCGCAAAATTTTACCTCATCAAGAAATTCCGCCCTGCCGCAAAATTCCATGCCTGAATCATATTCAAGCTACGCGAAAAAAGAGAGCCAAATCCCGCCACTCAGATACGTTAAAATTTACGATCACGTCCGTTTTTTCGCTGCGGTAGCGGATTGCTACGTCGCATCGATGGATTACCAACGATACGGCAGCGGCGAATTGAAGCGGCTCATCAATAAGTCGTCTCGGAACTTATCAAAAAATGGCGCATCGGTAGGTCATCGCAGCGTGACGATAGATTGTCGTAACAAATCGACAGATCAAAATAACGTAGCGAAAAATCGAAACGCCGCAGTGACGGATTGGCGCGATGTATCGATAGATAAAAACGCTACGGTGGCGTATCGGCAATGTGCAGCGGTGGGTTATTGCCACATGGCAGTGAATCAAAACTCTTTGACGGCGCAAAATTTAAATTTACGGCGCGCTCGTGTTAAATCCGGACGAGATTTGCGGGCACAAAAAGCGACTTTTTGGTTTGACTGTGTTGTGGTGCAAGAGTGAAAATTGCGCATATTTCGTCTCTGTTCGCAGCGCAAAGAACTATAAAGCGGCCGAAAGGAAGTCTTAAAATGATACGAAAAGCCCCTGGGCAGCCAGAGAAAATGCTAGAAAGATGCGAAAAAATTCTAAAGCAGTGCGGAGAAAATCTAAAAGGGTGCGAGGCCAAAGCGTATGAATGAAATTTACGTCCTAATCGCGCTATCATTTTTGATCTTTGCTTCGCCCTTTTTGGCTAGCTTAGCTAGAATTCCGCTCTCGCCTATGGAGATCATGCTTGGCATCATAGCCGCAAATTTAGGGCTTTTGCCGCCAAGCGCGACCTTCGATCTAGCCGCGCAGATCGGCTTTTGCTACCTTATGTTTTTGGCGGGCTGCGAGGTGGATTTCCGCGCGCTGCTTGCGATGCCGCGCAAAATTTTGCGGCTGATCCTAACCTTTTTGGCGCTGCTTTATATCCTAAGCGCGCTTGCGGTTTGGGTGTTTGAACTGCCGCAGATGCTTATCATCGCCGCGCCTCTGATGAGCGTCGGGCTGCTTTCGGCGCTGTATAAGGAATACGGCAAGGATCAAGCGTGGCTCAATCTCGCGATGCCCGCGGGCGTGATCGGCGAGCTCATCAGCATCGCTGCCCTCACGGTGGGCGGCATCTACCTTAAAAACGGCTTCGGCGTGGAGATGGCGCTTCATATCGGCGCGCTTTTGGGCTTTTCCGTGGCAGCCCTAGCGGTTTTTAAAGGGCTTGAAATTTTATTTTGGTGGTTTCCCGCGCTAAAAACGGTCATCATGCCCAAGTACGACAAAAACGAAAAGGACGTGCGATTTGCGATGGCGCTGTTTTGCCTCATCTGCGCCGGAGTGATGCTTTTGGGGCTTGAGGTCGTCATCGGCGCCTTCATCGCAGGCACGTTTCTGCCGACCTTTTTCTCTCACAAGGACGACCTCATCGAGAAACTATCGTCGTTCGGCTTTGGCTTTTTGGTGCCGATATTTTTCATACACACCGGAGCCGTGATCAAGCTTGAAGCGCTCCTTATGCCCGGAGTGATGAGCTTTGCCGTAAGCCTAGCGGCGCTGATGTTTGGCATTAGGCTGCTTGCGAGCGCTACGTTTTTAAACACCTTAGGGCGCAAAGGCGCGGTGCTTTTCGCGCTATCGTTATCTATGCCGCTAACCCTCGTCATCGCCACGGCGACGCTTTTTTACTCCACCGCCGCGATTTCGCAAAAGATATACTTCGCGATGATCATCGCCTCGCTGATAGAGGCGCTCGCGTCGATGATTTTGATAAATTTTATTTACAAGAAATTTTAGGGCGGGAATTTAAAATTTTGAAATTATAGGGTTTTGGAATTTTAGAATTTCAAAATTTCGCGAAATTCTAGAATTCTATGAAATTTGATTTTATGCGGGACTAAAATGAAGTTAAATTTAAAGCTCTATTTTGCAGCTCAATCAGTTAGATCTTGAAGTTCCATAGTATAATTCGGCTCCGGTTTCCACAAATCACAGTCCCTATATGCTTCTAAAATTTCTTTTAACAGGCATAAAATATCTTGCTTATTAAGACTTTGCGTATGATTTGGTTTTAAATCTAGGAGTTCCCAGATTCTGTGGAATTCGTCCGATCGCGTATCCGCTACCTTTTGATCCAACACTACATATATTTGAGTGCTATCGCAATATAGGATCCATACGGCTTTTGCAAGCAACGCTCTATCGTAATTCGGATCCTCAAAATTATACATTTTCCATAACCAACAACTTCTATCTCTATCTATAGTCCACTCCAACCTATTAATAAAAGTATCGTACTTTGAATTATACTTTAACCAAATCTCGCTAAGTCCATACTTCTTATCATCCTCTTTAGTGATGATTGCATTTTCAAACGCCATCTGCGCTCCTTGGAATTTAAAATTTAACGTGCAAACAGAAATTTAAAGTGCAAATTTATGCAAAATCCACGAGGCAGCCGAAAACGGCAAGCAAGGAAATTTCAAACTCGCCGCGCTTAAAGATAGACCGGCGAGATTGCCGCGACCGCTAACTCTGCTCGCCGTAGTTATATTTGCTTCCGCTAGCCGTAGTAAAGCAAAAGCGACTCGTTAGCAAAGCTAGCGATAAAAATTAATCGCAACCCATCCGCAAAATAGCATAACTGCACGATCTGCGGGCGGGCTAGCAAAACCAAAGCGAGCCGATTAAAATTTAAGCTTTAGCTTGCGGCGCTTAAAAGCCGACTTAAGCTTAGACGCGGTGCGGGCGGTGTGCCGCGACACAGCGTCTAAGCTTCAAGCTACATTAAGACCGGAATTTTCGTCTTTTGCAGGAAGTATTTCGACGCGCCGCCTAAGAATATCTCCTTGATGCCGCTGTCTGAGTGCAAGCCCGCGACGATTAGATCGAAATCGCCCGCGTCGGCATACTCTAGCAGCACCTGTCCCGGGATCTTGCCCTCGGCGTTTAACGCCTCAAAAACATCAATTTTAACGTCATGCAAGGCTAGATAATCGCTTATACGGCGCTTAGTTTCGGCAAGATCATCCTGAAGGTAGTGATTTGCGGTGATGACGGTGACGGATTTGGCGCGCTGTAAAAGCTCTAGCCAATTATCGAGCGCCCTTGCAGACGCCGCAGTGCCGGTAAGCGAAACTAAAATTTTATCCGCCTTGAACTCCTGCAGCTTGCGCGGTATGACGATGCAAGGCTTGCCGCTTTTGGTGACCGCCGCTTCGAACGTGCCGGTGATAGAGCCAGTAGGCGGCACGGAGACCAGCACCAAATCGCAATACTTGGAGTATTTCTCGACCAGCTCGGAGCGGATACCCACCATATGCCTCAAAGCGGCGCTATTTGGGACGTGATCGTCGTCGTTTTGATCTAGGTCCAGCTTGGCGCATTCAGTGTCGAAGATCGCTCTGATCTCCTCGCGCTCGGCCTGCATCTCATCGCCCGCGGATTTTAAAAACTCCTCCATCAGTACGCCGCCTTTTAGCGTCATACGGACGTTGTAGATCATCTTAGGATCGAGCTGGCACGCCATTATGTTGATGTGTGTGCCGAAAAATTTATTCACTAGCAGCGCTCCGTGTATGCGCTCGGCTAGCTCCTCGCCGCCGCCAATAGGGAAAAATATCTTTTTAAGCTGCATCTTTACGCTCCTAATTAAAAATTTTAAGCTAATTCCAGTGAAATTTTAGTGCCTTTCTGATCGGTCACGCGCACTCGCACCACGTCGCCCGCCTTGTAAGGCGTCGTGATAAATTTAGCGCGCAGCAATCCGTCCACGCCGTCTCGCAGCGAGATAAAAGTGCCGAAATCCAGCACGCTTTGTACCACGCCGTCAAACTCCTCGCCGATCTGAAATTTTACCTCTTTGCGTTCACCGCGCGGCTTGCGAAAATCGCGAGAATTTGAGACTATCGATAAAATTTTCTCTTTCGCGCCCGATACGCCGCTAGCTTTGGCGCCTTGGATCTTGACCTCGCCCTTTTCGCGATCCAGATCGATATTTACGCCGAAGCTTTCGGTGATCTCTTTGATGACCTTGCCGCCCTGACCGATGATGTCGGGGATTTTGCTCGCCTCGACACTAAAAATTTCAAGCTTCGGAAGCACATCCTCGTTTATAACGATCGCCGTATCTGCCTGCTCCATAAGGCCCAAAATATGCGCGCGAGCCTGCTTTGCCTGCGCTAGAGCCTCTTTTAAAACCTCCAGGCTAATGCCGCCGAGCTTGATATCCATCTGAAGTGCGGTGATGCCCTCATAGGTGCCCGCGACCTTAAAATCCATATCGCCGTCATGATCCTCAAGCCCCATTATGTCGGTTAGCACGGCATGCTTGTCGCCCTCAAAAATCAAGCCCATCGCTACGCCCGCAACGAGCTTTAGCGTAGGTACGCCCGCTGCCCGAAGCGATAGCGCGCCGCCGCATACCGAAGCCATCGAGCTTGAGCCGTTACTCTCTAAAATTTCGCTCACCACGCGGATAGACTGCGGCGAGTTTAGATCGATGCTCGGATATAGCGCTCTTTTGGCTAAATTTCCATGTCCCAACTCGCGTCTGCCTGGGCTTTTGAGCGGGCTTGCTTCGCCGACGCAAAAGCCCGGGAAGTTGTAGTTAAACATAAATCGCTCGCTGATCGGCTCGAGCTGCGTTAGGCTGTCGCTTAGCTGCGCGTCGCTATCGCCGCCCAGCGTGGTGACGACCAAAGCTTGCGTCTGTCCGCGCGTAAATAGGCAGCTTCCATGCGCGCACGGTAGGATATTGGTCTCGATACTGATCGGGCGCACCTCATCAAGCGCGCGTCCGTCGGCTCTGCGGTGATCCTCGATGATCTGCGTGCGGATGATGCCGCGCTTATACTTGCCGATGACGCTAGAGATCACCTCTTTGCTCCATTCGTTTTGCGCCGCGACCTCGGTCGCTAAAATTTGATCCACGATTTTATTCAGCTCGGTAGCGCGCTCGCTCTTTGCCATCTGATTGATCGCCGCTTTGACGGCGTCTTTGTAGTTCGCGTCGATGAAGTTTGCAATATCCTCATCCTCAATCTCGGGCTTGTACTCCAGGCTCGCATCCGGTTTTTTAAGCGGCAGAAAAGCCTCTTCGTAAGCGTTTGAACCCGCACTTATCGCCTTTGCGGCAAAATCGATCGCATCTACCATCAGATCTTCGCCAAATTCATTCATCTGCTGCGTGCCGCTATTAATCTGCGGCAGGGAGCGCATCTCGATCATCAAAAGCTCATCGCCAACGCCGGCTACGTAAAGATCGAGCGCGCTAGCTTTAAGTGCGGAGTTGCTCGGATTTAAGATGAAGCTTCCATTTTGATAGCCGATACGGACGCCGCAAACGGGCGCTTTAATCGGGATGTCGCTAAGATATAGCGCCGCGGACGCCGCATTAAGAGCGACGACTTGCAGATCGACCTCCGGATCTGCCGATAGCACGTAAACTACGATCTGCGTCGGATACGCGTATCCCTTTGGAAAGAGCGGGCGCAGCGAGCGGTCTATGATGCGGCTCGTTAGCGTCTCAAAATCGCCCGGCTTGGTCTCGCGCTTGATGTAGCCTCCGGGGATTCTGCCCGCTGCGTACATCTTTTCGATATATTGCACGGTAAGGGGCAAAAAGTCCTCTTGTACCTGCGTCTCTTCGCGCGCTACGGTAGCTAGCACGACGGTATTTTTTACGCGCAAAAGCGCCGCACCTGCAGCTTGCTTTGCGACCTTATTGATATCGAAAATTTCGGTATTGCCATTTACTTCAATTTTGCACTGCATTAATTTTCTCCTTGTTTTTGTTAGTCTCGTGAAACGGCAGATAAAGCGGGCATTTGTTTAAAATTTGCATTATCTCCTCCGCGCTTGAGAGCGTTTTTTCTTTGTAATAAAAATCCACGTTCACGAAATCTCTGATCTTGTGAACGGCATAAATTCCATCCACCAGCATAGCGATCTCGTCCGCATTATCGCTGCCGATAACGGGAGTGGCGTAAAAGATCGCTTTGGCGTTTAAGCTTACGAGAGTTTTTATGCAAGTAAGCGCGGTCAGCCCGCTCTCACACCCCTCATCTACCAAGATGACGTTTTTTTTCTCCAAATTTCCCAAAAGCTCGCCCTTGCGAAATTTATACATGTTTTTTAAAATTTTCTCCTCATAAAGTCTGTTTGCCTGCCCGTAAACATAATCCAAACTGATGCCGAAGCTTCGCACGAGCTCATCTACCATCACGATCTCTTGGGTTTCGCTTACGCACGCAATCGCACATTCAGGATTATTGGGCGCTAAAACGGGCTCAGTAAATAAAAACTCATAAGCAAGCCCCAGCTTTAAAGCAAGATGGTTTGCGATAGGAAGCGACTCCAGAGACTGAGCGATTATTAGAAAATTTTCGTTTTTGATCACGGTAGCGGGTAAAATTTCTGCGAGTTTCATCGCGGCATCGATTTGGTTTTCAAACATCAGCTCAGCTCTAGGCGTCATTATTTTTCGCTTCCGTATTCGCTATCTACTGAAAAATCATACCCTACTCCGCCGAACGGATAGAAATTTACGAGAAAGTAAATTCCGCGCTCCTTGCTTGCTTTGCTGTAGCCCGTCGTACTGGTATTTTTAGGCTCGATATCCTCTTGATACACAAAAGAGTAATTCCAACACTTGCGCGTATGAGAAAGTCCCACGCGCCACATTTTAGAATAAGATCGCTCCAAATCGTAATCCCAACGCCCAAAAATTTTATTATTCCTAGGCAAATTTACCGAAGCGTTTACGATGCCGTAGTTATCTTTCGTATAGCGTTTAGGCTCCATGCTAAGTTTTTCATATTCGTAAGCGTGGCTGAGTCCAAAGCTAAAATCGTCGTTGGAGTAGTTGGCGTAGGTATAGACTTTATCGAAGCTTTTATATTTATGTGAGTAGGTAAAGCGGTTTCCGATATTTAGCCCATTTGCAAAATACGCATCGATGCGGTGTTCTAAATCATCGAACTCATGATCGTCGAAGTCATATCGCTGCTTGACGCTATGGCGTAAAAATTTACGCCCGTCTTCATTATAAAAAAACTGCGTCATACTTAAAGCTGCATTTTCGTGGGTGTATTCGTCGCTAAGCTCGCTTAAGAAGTTATCCTCCCAATAAAGCGAGTCTTGCAAGTTACCCAGCCGCGAGCGATCTACTGCGCCGCGAGCAAGGTCGTATTTATACTGATGATACTTTAAAATTCTATCCTCGATGTCGCCTTGCTGCCATCCGGGAATTCTAAAATCCGCTCTCCAGCTCATCGTATGATATAAGCTATCGTAAGCCCTGGCTACATCGGTGTAGAGCGAAAGCTCGGTGTATTGATTAGCGTAGAAAGTGCTTTTATCCTCGCCAAGATCTCCGTTTGCGTAGTAAAATTTATCGTGCCAATCGATATTGGTCATATACACTCGCTCGGTAAAGGCGAAATTTAAATAATCCGCCAGTAGCGGCGTACTTATACTAATCGGTACGTCAAACTCATATTGGCGAGCAGTCGCGCCCTCCCATCTGGTGTAATTACGCGCTTTTGCATCAAGCGAATAGATCAAATTTGGCAACCCCAAATCATTGCTAAATTTATGATATTGCAGCGTCGGAAGCTCTTGGACGGTATCTTCGTTGCGGAAGGTATTATCGGCGTTTAGCTTACTCGTATCGATGTAGTAGCGTCCGTAAGCGCCAAAATAGTGCTCGTCTGAGGTCAAATAATAATTTAGCCGTGAAGTTACGAGCGAATTATCCGCATCGTTGCCAAGACCTCCCTTTTCCTTCAGATCGTAGTATTCAAGGTCGTTTAGCTGGGTAAAATCGATCCATAAATTTTCGCGCAGATCGCCATCTAGCAGATAGGTCGCAAGCTTGCTGCGATCGTATTGCACTTCAAAGCCGTGATGGCGCTCGTTTTTGTATTCGAGGCGCTTTTGCGCCCGCGAAAAGTTATCGAAAACTCCGCCTCTAATCTCGCCGTAAGAATACGGCGACTCCGTAAATCGAAATGTCCCGTATACGCCAAAGCCCCTGCGCGTGCGCACCTGCGGATCGAGCTGAAAATCCCAGCTATCGTAAGGCGCAAAATAGATCGGTTGCTTGTAGTAAATCCCTTCCTTGCTGATGTAGCCGGCCTCGGGAGGCAGCAAGCCCGTGCGACGCGTACGGTCGGTCGGAAAGCCGAAATACGGCAGATAGAGCACCGGCACATCACCCACGTAAAATCTTGGATTAAAAAGATGGAGGAATTTGCTCTCTTTATTGAGCATGCCGCTGCTAAATTTAATCCGCCAATCAGGATCGGTGACATTGCAGCTAGATACGCTGGAGCCCTCCACGCGGTAATATTCGCTGTCGCTGCAGCTGGCGTCGTTTTGCATCCAAAGCTCGGAGTCCTTGTCCATCATAAAATTTACGTCGGCTTCCTGCTTGTCGTTTTTCAGATCGATTTTGACATATTCGGCGCGGGTGGTTTCGCTACTGCCGCGCATCGCATTGACGTTACCAAAAAGCTCAATGATGCCGTTTTGCTCGTCGTATGTAGCGCGATCGGCGGTGATAAAGTAGTCCTGCGAATACACCGTTACGTTGCCACTAGCCTCCGTCAAAAAGCCGTTTTTCTCGACATTATCTGCTATAAGCTCGACGTCTTGGACCTTTGCGCTCGCACTACTTGCTAAAAGAGCGCTAAAACTGAGCGCTAGAATTTTAAATTTCTTACTCTTTTTCAATCTCTACCACCAATGTTTTCGCCGCCATATCGTGCAGGCTCTGACGCGAGTTCGTAAAAAGCGCCACCAAAAATCCCATATAAAAGATCATCTCGCTTATCAACCTAACCGCCGCGCGGATCGCTGCAGTAGCGATATCCATAGCGCTGCCGTCGGCGCGGACGCAATAAATTTTAACCGCAAGCTTGCCTAGCGTAGCGCCGTATAGATAGACAAAAATCGCCTGATATAAAAATTTTATTATCGCATAATGCAAAATGAATTTCGACGCGATCTTTTGTACCTCAAGATTGCTTCCGCTCTGCGCCGCTGCGACAAGCTCTGGCTCGTCGATAGCAAATAGCACGACCACAAAAAGCGTTACGCTCACCGCTTCGTCGATACTAAACGCAATTACGCGCTTGCTAAGCGGAGCGACGATCAAATTTTATCTCTTAAGGCTTGGTGCGCGATATCGCGCCTATACTGCGCGCCGCTAAATTTTATATTTTCGCACAGCGCATAAGCCGCATCGCGCGCCTGTTTTAGGCTCTGCGCGACG
>CALKQT010000015.1 GCA_937990735.1 uncultured Campylobacter sp.
TTTCTGTCCAGAAACAGCGCTCGTCGCAGACCATAAGCTCATCGTCGTTAAATTTAAAATTTGAAAGGTTATATTTGTCAAAATGGAACAAGGAGATTGCGGGTATAACCATCTACACGCTCGCGTAGTTATTTTTATGGACGGACAAAGCAGTAGAGAGCAAACAGTACCAATAATAGCCAAGCGTCTTTGCGATTACCGGGATAACAATATCACAAATGTAAATGATGTTCTCATAATTGTAATTTAGGGAAATATAAGCATGATGGACTAGGCAGGATTTGCTACAATGATAAAGAAAAAATACAAATTTTAAAAGAGAAGGTGCTACCTTATTTGTGCAAAGGTAAACAAAACATAGTCAGTCAAGACGGGAAAAGCTTTAGAGCTTTGAGGCACGGTCTTATGCAAAGAAAAATAAAAAAGGTAGGCCTAGAAAACATTAGACACATTAATGTATTTTATGCCAATTTTTATACCAGTAATGTTATAATTTCGTTCAAAATTTAATAACTTAGGTAATAGATATGGCACTCAAAAAAACAGAACTTTATTCATCGCTTTGGGCTAGTTGCGATGAACTGCGCGGTGGCATGGACGCAAGCCTTTACAAAAACTATGTTCTAACACTCTTATTTTTAAAATATATTTCAGACCGCAAGTATAGCACGCTTATAGAACTGCCTACAGGCACCGACTATGCAAGTATTGTCACACTTAAACACAAACCAAACATAGGCGATGAGCTAAACAAAAAGATAGCCTCTATTGCAGAAGCAAATGACCTTCAAGGCGTTATAAATCAAGCTGATTTTAACGACGAAGATAAATTAGGCAAAGGCAAAGAGCTGGTTGATCGGCTTAGTACGCTGGTATCGATTTTTGAGAACCTTGACTTTTCGTTAAACAGCTCTGAGGGCGATGACTTGCTGGGCGATGCATACGAGTATCTCATGCGCCATTTTGCGACGGAATCCGGCAAATCAAAAGGACAGTTCTATACCCCAGCCGAAGTATCGCGCATCATGGCGCAAATCATAGGCATTCCGTCTACCGCCAACCGTTCTATAACGGTTTACGACCCAACTTGTGGATCCGGCTCACTCTTGCTTAAAGCCGCCAATCAGTCAAAATTGGGACTTAGCATTTACGGTCAAGAGATGGATGTAGCCACCTATGCGCTTGCTCGTATGAATATGATACTCCACGGCAATGACACCGCCGAAATTCGCCAAGGAAATACTATAGCTCAACCTGCATTTACAGATAAAAATATATTAAAACGTTTTGATTTTGCCGTAGCTAATCCGCCGTTTTCTAATAAAACCTGGACAAACGGCATAGTTCCAACAACAGACATCTACAACCGTTTTAAAATAGGTATTCCGCCAGAAAAAAATGGCGATTACGCATTTTTACTCCATCTTATTGCAAGCCTTAAAACCACCGGTAAAGGCGCTATCATTTTGCCTCACGGAGTGCTATTTCGCGGAGATGCAGAGGCTCGTATCCGCACAGAGCTACTTCGCCAAGGGATTATAAAAGGTATCATCGGACTACCGACAAACTTATTTTATGGCACCGGTATACCGGCATGCATTATAGTTATAGATAAGCAAAATTCATTTGACGCTACATTTAACGAAAAAGGCGAAGTTTTAAGTGGTCGGAGCGTCTTTATGATAGATGCCTCAAAAGGCTTTATAAAAGACGGCAACAAAAACCGCCTTCGCGAGCAAGACATACACAAGATAGTAGATACCTTTACGACGCAAAAAGAGCTAGAACGCTATAGCCGCTTAGTTTCATTAGATGAAATTTCTCGAAACGACTACAATCTAAACATCCCGCGTTATATTGATAGTGCCGACAAAGCAGATACGCAAGACTTACATGCGCATTTATACGGCGGTGGTATCCCAAAGGGCGACATTGATGAGTTGGGCGAATTTTGGAGCATTTTTGCACAAACAAAAACTAAAATTTTTACCCCTAACGGCTCGCTTTATTTGCCAAATTTCGACCCAAGCGAGCTAAAGGCAACTATACAAGCATCGAGCGAATATGCAAAATTTGAAAAAGAAATTTTATTGCACTTTGAGAATTGGCACGATGAAAATGATCTAAAATCCATAAAACAAAAAGACCATCCAAAAGAGCTTATTAAAACATACGGCGAAAGCCTTCTAAAACACTTTAAAGAAACTAAGCTAGTGAGCGATTATGATATTTACCAGGTCTTTATGGACTATGTCGCAGATACGTTAAGCGACGACGTTTATGCTATCGCGCAAAACGGATGGCTAGCGGCGCGCGATCTAACGTCGGTAGAAAAAGGCGATAAGCAAACGCCGAATTTAATCCTAGGCTCTGAGAAAAATGCAAAGAAACTTATAAGCGAGATCATACCGCCGGAGCTTGTAGCAAAGCGTTATTTTGAGCAAGATATAGATCAAATTTCGCTCCTTGAAACCAAGGTTAGTAAAAAGCAAGATGAATTTATAAATTTTGTAGATGAGTTCGGAGAGGACGAGCTATCAAACGCCTATGACGATAAAGACAAGATAACCCTAAAAAGCCTAAAAGAAGCTATAAAACAAACTAGTGATAAAAATGAGCAAGAAATTTACAACAAAGCACTTCAAATTCTAACCAACCAAAAAGAACTCGAAAGCACGCTAAAGGCCGCTACTATAGAGCTAAATCAAAAAGTATTTAACAAATTTAAAAACTTTGACGAGAACGAGATAAAAACTTTAGTCGTCGATGATAAATGGCTAAACAAACTAAAAGAGCAAATTTTATACACTGTAGAGCGCGCGGTGCAAGAGCGCATAACTCGCATAAGCACGCTTGCAGCTCGCTACGACAAGACACTAGATGAGCTCACTGAGCGCGCCAGCACCCTATCGCTTCGCGTCAAAGCCCATCTTGACGCCATGGATAAAGCAAGATGAGTAGTCAAATTTACGAAGGTCAAATCCCAGACGGGTGGGAAGTTGTAAAGCTTGGTGAAATTTCGCTTATAAAAACAGGCTCCCGCAACAACCAAGACAAGAGTAGTGACGGAGAATTTCCGTTTTTTGTTCGTTCGGCAACCGTAGAGCGGATAAATACTTATTCCTACGACTGTGAGGCGATTTTGATACCCGGTGAGGGTGGAATAGGAAGCATTTATCACTATATAAATGGTAAATTTGACGCTCATCAGCGTGTTTATGTAATTAGAGGTTTTAATAAAAATATAGATGCAAAATTTGTGTTTTTTGCACTAAAAGAGTTTTTTGGGAAATACGCCCTACAAAATACAGTAAAAGCAACTGTTGATTCTTTAAGATTGCCGACATTTCAAAAATTTGAATTTTTAATACCAAGTGATAAGGCAGAGCAGGAAAAGATAGCGCAGGTGCTGGGCGATATGGACGATTTTATAAGCGCCAAGTGCGAACTTTTAGACAAAAAACGCGCTATAAAACAAGCCGCAGCCCAGCAACTTCTCACCCCCAAACCCCACTGGCACACTGCAACACTAGGTGAAATACTACAATACGAACAGCCGACGAATTATATTATTCAAGATATTGAAATTTTAGAAAAAGGCAGTGTGCCCGTTTTAACCGCTGGTAAAAGTTTTATTCTTGGCTATACAGAGGAGGAATTTAATTGTTACGAAAATTTTCCTGTAATTATCTTTGACGATTTTACCACCGATAGTAAATTTGTAGATTTTCGCTTTAAAGTTAAATCATCTGCAATGAAAATGTTAAAACCAAAAAATGCCAAAATTTCAATCAAATTTGCCTTTATGCTTTTACAGAATATCAATTTTTTTGTTGGAGATCATAAAAGGCATTGGATAAGCGAGTTTTCTAAATTTGAAATTTTATATCCTAATTTCACCGAACAAACCAAAATCGCCCAAATTTTAAGCGATATGGACGATGCAATTTCGGCTTTGCAAGATGAGATAGAAAAGCTAAAGATGATAAAACAAGGCGCTATGGACGAGTTGTTGAGCGGTAAAATAAGACTAAAGGGGTGAGTTATGCAAGAAAATACGGTAGAAAAAGAAATAAAAACGCAAGAGCGAGTCATAGATCTTTTTAAAAACGAGCTTGGCTACGAATATATCGGCAATCTGCAAGGACTAGATAATAAAAATGTAAGAGAGGACGAGCTTAGGGCGTGGCTGCAAGGTCGCGGCTATAGCGATACCCTCATAGATAAAGCCCTAAAAAAACTAAAAGATGAAAACCACACGAGTGGCGGACGAAAACTATATGATGCAAATGAGGCTATCTACTCACTTTTAAGATACGGCGTAAAAATAAAAGAAGGTGTCGGAGAGACGATGCAGAGTGTTTGGCTCATCGACTGGGATAATCCGCCGGCAAATAAATTTTATATAGCCGAGGAAGTAAGCGTAAAAACTGCAAACGGCGAATTTGACAAACGCCCCGATATAGTGCTTTATATAAACAGTATAGCCGTTTGCGTGCTTGAGCTAAAGCGTTCAAGCGTGTCGGTTAGCGAAGGCATAAGGCAAAATTTATCAAGCCAAGATAAGAGATTTATAGAAAGCTTTTTTACGACTGTGCAACTTGTGATGGCTGGAAACGAGAGCGAAGGACTAAGATACGGCGTGATAAAAACGCGTGAAAAATACTTCTTAGAATTTAAAGAAAACGGCGAAAAACTAAGCTTGTATGGTGGACTTAAAGCGATTTGCAGGCGCGAGAGACTGATTGAAATTTTACACGACTTTATCATATACGACTGCGGGACAAAAAAGACTTGTAGGCACAATCAATACTTCGGCGTAAAGCGTGCGCAGGAGTTTTTACGCGATAAAAAAGGCGGCATCATCTGGCATACGCAAGGTAGCGGCAAAAGCCTAAGTATGGTCTGGCTTGCAAAATGGATAAAAGAAAATTTAAACTCTAGGGTGCTTATAATCACAGACAGAACCGAGCTTGACGAGCAGATAGAAAATGTCTTTAACGGCGTAAAAGAAAGCATTTACAGAACAAAAAGTGGAGCTGATTTGCTAGAAAAATTAAGCAACTCCGAGCATTCACTCATATGCTCGTTGGTGCATAAATTTGGCAGAAACGGCGCGGAAGACGAAAGCGATGACGGTGCCATGAGCGCATATCTGGACGATATCAACCGCAGAGCCGGAAATTTTAAGGTAAATGGCGATGTAGTTGTGTTTGTAGATGAGTGCCACAGAACGCAATCCGGAAAGCTACACGAAGCTATGAAAATGTTAATGCCTGATGCGATTTTTATCGGCTTTACGGGAACGCCGCTTTTAAAAAACGACAAAAAAAGCTCGGTGCAAGTATTTGGCGAGTTTATACATACATATAAATTTGACGAAGCGGTGCGTGACGGCGTGGTGCTAGACCTTGTATATGAAGCTAGGGATATCGAGCAGTGGCTAGGCTCAAAAGATAAACTAGACACAGAATTTGAAAACAAAACAAGAGGACTAAGCGACCTGGCTAAGGGCGAAGTAAAGGCTAGATGGGCGACTTTACAAAAGCTGATGAGCTCAAAACAAAGGCTTGATAAAATCGTAGGCGATATACTTTTTGACATGGAGAATAAAACTAGGCTAAGAGAACGCGGAAATGCGATATTTGTCTGCTCTAGCGTATATGAGGCATGCGAGGCGTATAAGATTTTTAGCGATAACGGATTTGAACAAAAATGCGCCGTGATATCTAGCTACAGACCGACTGCGTCAGTGATAAGAAACGAAATAGCAGTCGATGGCGTGAGCGACGGTGAGTATAAATATAAAATTTATAAACAGATGATAGCTAACTATTACGATATGAATATTAAAGATGTAGATGAAGCTAAGGCTGATGAGTTTGAGCTAGACGTAAAAAAAGAGTTTAAAAAAGAACCTGAACAAATGAAGCTCTTAATCGTTGTCGATAAACTCTTAACTGGTTTTGATGCGCCAAGCGCAACATATCTGTATATAGATAAACCCATGCGCGATCACGGGCTTTTTCAAGCTATATGCCGAGTAAACCGACTAGATGGAGAGAGCAAAGAGTATGGATATATCGTGGATTATCGCGATCTTTTTAAGAGCTTAGAAAAAGCGTATAGCGATTATACAAAAGAGGCATTTGATGGGTACGACGAGAGCGATATAGTTGGGCTTTTAAAAGACAGACTCGAAAAAGGCAAAGAAGACCTAGAAAATACATGGGAAACCTTGAGCGCTATATGCGATGGCGTGAAATCACCCAAAGGCAATAAAGAATTTATAGAGTATTTTTGCGGCGATAGTAGAGAAAATTTAAAAGATGAGATGCAAACCAGGAGGCTTAGCTTCTACCGTGCGGTTGCGAGTTTTATCAGGGCATATGATGGGGTGGCAAATGAGCTTTTAAAGCTAGGCTATAGCACAGAGCAAGAGCAGCAATGGGCTAATCGCGTAAAGAACTTCTCTATGCTAAGAGATACCGTCAAACTAGCAAGCGGAGACTACGTGGATATGCGCAAATGGGATAGTGACATGCGCATGCTCATCAATAGATATGTAAATGCCGGCGACAGCAAGGTCTTAGCAGAATTTGAAGACAAAGGCCTGCTTGAAATTTTAATCCAAAACGAGGGCATTAGCAAAGAAAAAAAAGAGGCACTAGGCGGCAATGAGGCGGTTGCCGAGGCGATAGAAAATAACATAAGGCGTATAATAGTCGATAATAATCCCCTAAATCCAAAATTTTACGAAAATTTATCCCAAATACTAGACGAGTTGATAGAACAACGTAAAAAGGGCGCGTTGGACTATGAAAAGTATCTAAAAGAGGTTATAAACCTAGCAAAACAGCTACAAACAAAAAATACAAACAACATATATCCGCCAGAGATAAACAGCGACGGCAAACGAGCGATATATGATAACTTTAGTCAAGATATAGACTGGATCGCCAGACTAGATGAGACAATCAAAACATATAAACCAGATGGATATATCGGTAACAAAATGAAAGAACGCGAACTAAAACGCACCATAAAGCCCCTATCTGATGAAAAGAATTTGGACATAGACGAACTTTTTGAGTTTATTAAACTGCAAGAAGACTACCAATGAAAATAGGCTCAATTTATGTTGCGGTAACGCGAAAAGACATAAAAAATCTACACATATCCGTAATGCCGCCGCACGGCGAAGTAAGAGTAAGCGCACCACTTGATGCAAGTGACGATAGAATCCGAATGGCTGTAGCCAATAGGCTCGCATGGATACGTAAACATAAAAATATTTATAACTCGCAAGAGCGCATAGGTGCAAGAGAGATAGTAAGCGGCGAAAGTCACTATCTGTGGGGCGAGCGGTATCTTATGCACGTAATAAACGGTGTTGATAATGTGGCGATAAAGCACAACAAGATGATATTAAGCGTGCGAGATAGTGGAAATTTTGAAAGTAAAAAGCGAGTTTTAGAAAAATTCTACCGAAACGAACTAAGGATAAAAATCGCAAAGATGCTAGAAATTTGGGAAACAAAAATCGGAGTAAAATCAAGCTCGGTAAGAATCCTAAAAATGAAAACAAAATGGGGAAGCTGCAATATAAAAGATGGTAATATTATAATTAACTATGAACTCGCCAAAAAGCCGCTAGAATGCTTAGAGTATATAGTCGTTCATGAGCTTGTGCATATATTAGAAAGGCATCATAATAAAAATTTTATAGCATATATGGATAGGTTTTTACCGAATTGGAGAATAGCCAAAAACATATTAAATTCTTTGCCGTTAGAAAATTTAAAATAGTATAATCTTAATATTTTGGCTCAATTAAACTTAAGCAGATTCTCTCTTATCAATTTCAACAGTTTCTGATATAAGTTTTCCTGTG
>CALKQT010000016.1 GCA_937990735.1 uncultured Campylobacter sp.
GCTAACTTTTATAATTTTAATAGAATTTTGAAATTATATTACGCTCCGTTTTATTTCAAAGCACGATTAAATTTTTATGAAATTTTAATGTTAATTTATCGGTATAATATATTAATTTAATTAAATGAAAATCTATATTAAAATTTATCAAAAACTCGCTGTCCTGATAAAATTTGAGCCACTAAATTTAAAATTTATAAAATTATTATTTTATATCTGAAATTCATTGCAGAAAAAACCTTGATTTTAATCTAGACTAAGCCGTTTTTTTATGCTATTATCCAAACGTTAATAGAAATTTACATTCTAAACGAAAGGTTAATCTCATGGATAGACGAGACTTTATAAAAAGCTCTGCAGCAGCGGCTGCCTGTAGCGTTGCGGGCATCAGCTTGCCTAGCAGTCTTAGTGCTGCGGACGAAGCCGAAAAAGGCTGGCGCTGGGACAAGGCGGCCTGTCGCTTCTGCGGCACCGGCTGCGGCATCATGGTAGCCACCAAAGACGGCAAAATCGTAGCGGTCAAAGGCGATCCGTTAGCGCCCGTAAATCGCGGTCTAAACTGCATAAAAGGCTATTTCAACGCCAAGATCATGTACGGCGCCGATCGCATTACCAAGCCTCTTTTACGCGTAAATTCCAAGGGCGAATTCGACAAAAAGGGGAAATTTATCGAGATAAGCTGGCAAAGAGCGTTCGACGAAATGGAGAAGCATTTTAGGCGAGCCTATAACGAAGGCGGTCCCGAGGGCTTTGCCGTACTTGGCAGCGGTCAATACACGATCCCGGAAGGTTACGCCGCAGCAAAGCTAGTAAAGGCGGGCTTTCGCTCCAATAATCTCGATCCCAATGCTCGCCAGTGCATGGCCAGCGCCGTCGTAGGCTTTATGCAAACCTTCGGTATTGACGAGCCTGCGGGCGTTTTCGACGATATCGAGCTAACTGATACCATCATCGCTTGGGGTGCAAATATGGCCGAGATGCACCCGATTCTTTGGTCTCGCGTCTCCGACCACAAGCTTCGCAACCCGGATCGCGTAAAAGTTATAAATCTCTCGACCTACTCTAGCCGCACTTCAAACATCGCCGATATCGAAATTATATTCCGTCCGAATACCGATTTGGCGATATGGAACTACATAGCAAGGGAGATCGTCTACAACCACCCGGATATGATAGATGAGAAATTTATTAAAGAGCACTGCGTATTCGCTACAGGCCCTGTGGATATCGGTTACGGCTTGCGAGAAGATATAAATCATAAAAAATACCGCAAAACCGAGCTTGATACTGCGGCTAAGCAAAAATCCAAAATTTTAAGCAAATCCGAGGGCATTACGTTAGCATATCTGGGTATGAAAGAGGGCGACGTACTCGAAAACAAACACTCTGACAAATCAGATGCTCACTGGCTCATAAGCTTCGAAGAATTTAAAAAAGCGCTGGAGCCTTACACGCTAGATTTCGTAGCGCCTTTGGCCAAGGGGGACGAAAGTGAGGATTTAGAAGCATTCAAAACCAAACTTAAGCAGCTCGCAGATTATTACATCGAAAAAGATCGCAAAGTAGTAAGCTTTTGGACGATGGGCTTTAATCAGCACTCAAGAGGAACCTGGGTCAATCAGCAAAGCTACATGGTGCATTTTCTTCTTGGCAAGCAAGCTAAGCCCGGCTGCGGAGCGTTTTCGCTTACCGGTCAGCCTAGCGCTTGCGGCACAGCTAGAGAGGTGGGCACGTTTTCTCACCGCCTACCTGCTGATATGGTCGTGGCAAATCCGGCTCACAGAAAGGTTTCCGAAAAAATTTGGAAGCTTCCCGAGGGTACGATAAATCCAAAACCGGGTGCGCACTACGTGCAGGCTCTGCGTAATCTCGAAGACGGCAAAATAAAATGGATATGGGTACAGGTCAACAACCCGTGGCAGCAGATCGCCAACGCAAACCACTGGATCGCAGCGGCGCGCGAGATGGATAACTTCATCGTAGTAAGCGAGCCATATCCGGGACTAAGCGCGAAGGTAGCCGATCTGATCCTGCCGACCGCGATGATCTACGAAAAATGGGGTGCATACGGCAATGCCGAGCGCAGAACTCAGTGGTGGAGACAGCAGGTCCTTCCTGTGGGCGATGCTATGAGCGATACGTGGCAGATGCTAGAGTTTTCCAAGCGCTTCAAACTCAAGGATTTCTGGGGCGAGGTTAAAGTAAATGATAAGCTTACGTTACCAAACGTATTAGATAAAATTTCAGAATTCGGCTATACGCCAGAGACTACACTATTTGAAGTGCTCTTTGCAAACAAAGACGCTCAGGCTTTCGCGGCAAAAGATCCGATTATGGCAAGCTTCGATAACTCCGAAGTAAACGGCGATTCACGTGGCGTAATCGGCAGCGACGGCAAAGAATTTAAAGGATATGGCTTTTTCATTCAAAAATATCTCTGGGAGGAATACCGAAAATTCGGCACAGGTCATGGACACGACCTAGCTGATTTCGATACATATCACCGAGTGCGCGGTCTTAGGTGGCCGGTCGTAGATGGCAAAGAAACGCTTTGGCGCTTTAACGCTCAATACGATCCTTATGCTAAAAAAGCAGCTCCGGATAGCGACTTCGCCTTCTACGGTAACGCCAAAGCGGCGCTTCCTAGCGGCGATCTAAAATCCGCTACCTCTGGCGAAGAAAAAACAAGCCTTGCCAATAAAGCTAAAATTTTCTTCCGTCCGTATATGGATCCTGTAGAAGTGCCAAGCGAGGAGTATCCTTTCTGGCTATGTACGGGTCGCGTGCTGGAGCACTGGCATACGGGCACTATGACTATGCGCGTGCCGGAGCTTTATCGCGCTGTACCGGAAGCAAGATGCTATATGAACGAAGCCGACGGCGCCAAAATCGGCGTACAACAAAACGAGATAGTGTGGATAGAGTCGCGCCGCGGCAAGGTAAAAGCGCGCGTGGACTTCCACGGACGTAACATTCCGCCGAAAGGGCTTATCTTCGTGCCGTTTTTTGACGAGAAGGTTTATATCAACCGCGTCACGCTCGATCATACCTGTCCGCTTTCAAAAGAGACCGACTACAAAAAATGCGCGGTTAAAATTTACAAGGCGTGAATTATGGATAGGCGTGAGGTCTTAGGTATTCTTTCTTTAGCTGCGGGCGTAGGCGTTTTGGGGCTCGGAGTCGCAAACTCCAGCGAGCACGCCAAACTCCGCCCGCCCGGAGCTATAAGCGAGAAAGAATTTCTTAGCAAATGCCTAAGGTGCGGACTTTGTGTCGAGGCGTGTCCATTTGATACGCTTAAGCTTGCGAGCTTTTGCGATCATGCTATTGCAAACGGCACGCCGTTTTTCATCCCGCGCGAAATTCCGTGCTATATGTGCGACGACATACCTTGCGTCGCAGCCTGTCCTAGCGACGCGCTAGATAAAAATTTAGTGAGCGAAAACTCTAAGCTAAACGTGCGTCTATCCAAAATGGGCGTTGCGGTCATAGATACGGAGCATTGCATCGCTTATGCGGGTATCCAATGCGACGCGTGCGTGCGAAGCTGCCCCGTAATGGACAAGGCGCTTAGGATCGATTACCGTCACAACAACCGCACCGAAAAGCACGCCCTACTCGTGCCCGTCGTAGATAGCGACTACTGCACGGGTTGCGGTAAGTGCGAGCATGCCTGCGTCACGAAAAAGGCGGCTATCAGCGTCGTGGAGCGCGAGCGCGTCATAGGAATTTCAAGCGATAACTACGTCAAAGGCTGGATCAAGGGCGACGACGCGAAGCTAAAGGACGCAGATACCAAAATCAAGCTCGATCCGCAAAAGAGCAAGGACTACTTAAACGAGGACGATCTAATGGAGGGGGCTAGACAATGAAATATACTATTTTAAGGCGTTTGAGCCAAATTTCTATTCTAGTCCTTTTTATTTTAGGAAATAATTTCGCCTTTAAAGCCGCGAGCGAAAACGGAATTTTATCCGGAATTCTAAAAGGCAATCTAAGCTCGTCGAAACTTTTGGGTACGATTAATCTAAGCGATCCGTTTGCGACGGCGCAGATGCTGCTAGCTAGCTTTTCTTTGGGCGCTACGGCGGTTATAGGAGCGGTTATCGTAGGCGCATTTTATGCGCTCATAGCGCCGCGAGTATATTGCTCATGGGTCTGCCCGATAAATTTACTGACCGATCTTGCCGCGTGGCTTCGTAAAAGACTTAGCATAACGACTAAGATCGTTAGCGTAAACCGCAAGGCTCGCTACGTCCTAGCGGTGCTAGCGCTCATTTGCAGCGGAGCTTTCGGCTTTGCGGCGTTTGAGAGCGTAAGCTTTATCTCGCTTTTCGCGCGCTCCGTCATATCGCTGAGTGCTAGTGCGTTTGGAATCGCGCTACTGATCGTAGTTTTTGAAATTTTCGCGGGCGATCGCACGATCTGTTCGCGGCTATGCCCGCTCGGCGGATTTTGGGCGGCGCTTAGCTATTTTAGCATCATTCGCATTCGCCACGAGGTTGATAAATGCACGATGTGCGGCAAATGCAAAATGGTCTGCCCCGAAGTTCAGGTGCTTAAGATGGTCGGGCGCGAAAACGGGCGCGTTAGCAGCGAGTGTATTAGCTGCGGGCGCTGCATCGACGTATGTGACGACGATGCGTTAAATTTTAGTATATTAGGAGTGAAAAAATGAAAAAAATGGTTTTAGGCTTAGCTCTTGCATGCTGTGCGGCGCTATTTGCCGCGGACAAGACGGCTTCTATAGACGCCGACAGCTTGGGCTTTATAAAAAGCGTGGACGAATCGGTGCAAAATAAAAATTCCCTGCCCGATTTCAAATATAGCGAGGACGCTCCAGGCGCCGCTTCGAAAATCGAGCGCAGCTTCGAAAACGCTCCGCCGCTCATACCGCACAGCTTAGAAGGACTCGTGCCGATCACAAAGGATAACAATATGTGCGTAACCTGCCACATGCCCGATGTCGCTAAGGATGTAGGCTCTACGCCGATTCCAAAAAGCCACTTGGTGGACTTTCGCACGGGCGCGGATCTAAACGGCACGCTAGCCGAGCAGCGATTCAACTGCACGCAATGCCACGTACCGCAAGCCCAAACCAATCCGCTAGTTAAAAATAATTTTAAGGCCGATTTTAGCAGGTTTAGCGACGCAAATTCCACTTCTAATCTCATAGATACGCTAAATCAAGGCGCCGAGGTTGAGTAGGAGCGCGCGATGAAATTTTTACCACCGCTGCTACTTTGCGCCTGCTTCATCTATGCCGGCAACGGCGTTGCAATACCTAGTGGTGCTGTGGGCATAGATGCGCCTGCAAAGATCAAACACGCTAGCTTCATACTAGAGCTTGACGCAAACGTAGCGGTGCTAAAAAATCTAGACGGCGAAATTTACGCAGGGCTTGACAACGGCAAGCTCTATAAAATTACCATTAACTCTGCGGAGAATTCCGCGCCAAATTCTGTCACCGGTCAAAATTCCGTCGCAAGCACAAATTCCAATGCGGCGCAGAATTTCAATGCTAAAGCAAGCGTAAATTCCACCGCAAATTCCGCTGCCGTAAATTCTTTAGCAAATTCTGCGAAGCAAAATTCTGCCGTGAATTCTACGGCATTAAATTCCGCCTTGAATTCCGCATCGGGCGCAATATCCAAAACGCTAATTTTCGCCCTGCCCTCGTCCAAAAATTACCTAGACGAGCCGATGGGCGCTACCATATTCGACGTCGATAAACTAGGCGAAAAATACGCATTTTTATATAACGGCGACGCGTTTGAAAAGATGCTGGGCGTGTTTGCGGGCGGCAAGATCACGCACTACAAGCTACCGATGACGGGGATTAAAAACGTCTATTTCTACGACGAAAATACCGTGATTTTACTAGGTCTTGGTAGCGAAATTTTATACTTCGACCTACCTAGCGGCAAGGTAAGCTTCGAGCAAAAGCTCACCATCGCGTCTTTGGGCGGCAGCGCCTACAACCGCGCTAGTGGGACGCTGCTAATCTCGTGCGAAGGTGGCATCGTGTTTTATTTCGACGCAAAAGCAAAAAAGCTTATGAGCCAAAAGTCCCTGCACAAGGACGGGATCTACTCCGTGGCGCTGCTTGGCGATCGTATGATGAGCGGCTCGAACGACAAAGAAAGATCGTGCTACTACGAAAACGGCGATTTCGCTAAATTTTATAACGCCCATTTTGCAGTTTTTGCTGTGGCGCTAAGCCCAGAGCTGGGCGCTTTTACCGTTGGTAACGGCGTACGCGTAATCGATAAAGCAGGCGAGATCGTCCGCAGCATCGAGCTAGGTAACGATATCATCAACTATCTGCTTTTTGAAGGAGATTATCTCGTGGGCTCGGGGTATAATAGATATATCTACTTTTGGAGGCTAAAATGAATATTTCAAGCGTCGTGATCTATCTAGGCGCAAATACCGACGTAGCGGCGTTTCGCAAGGAGCTGCAAAGTATCGGCGGCTGCGAGTTCGTCGCGTGCGAGGACGGCAAGGCGGTAGCCACGATTAGCGCGGAGAGCTTCGAGGACGAGATCGCCGCATTTCGCGCGATAGAAGCCATAGAGGGCGTAAGTGAGGCGATGATGATCTACTCATACTCCGATCTGGACGCAGATATTGCCGCGGCAAACTCCGACAACGGCGAGCAGATAATGCGCAAGCTGGACGAAAAAGACCCGAGCCAGATCAAATATGGCGGCAAGGTGCGGGTCTAAACCGCCGCTGCAAATTTTAAAATTTTACCGCCAAATGTAAATTTTAAAATTTCAAATTTAACTACCAAATTTAACTATATAATTTTAACTGCGCAAACAAGCTTGGAATTTTTACAGCAAGTCGTTTGCTGCAAGCGCTGCGGATTATGGGCTCGTTAAGCTTGCATTGGATAATATAGCGCAATCTGCCCGAAGGAGTAAGCTTGCGCCTGAAATACCTTTGTATCATAGTTTTTCTAATTTGGCTTTGCATATTTATCGCCTTGCTGCCCACATATAGAATTTCAGCTATCTTAGAAGCGCTTGATTTTAGCGATAAAAATCTAACGCAAAGAGAGATCGTAGAGTTAAATTTAAAAGATTACCTAAAAAAGCTTCACTACTTAGATAATTATCCGCAAATAGATTTTGGCAAGATGGCGGATATTCACTTAGACAAAAACGGCTATGAGAGAGTAAGATTTTCATGGTGCAACGGCGATAAATACCCCGATGATAGATGCGAATTTTGGAAGCTGGATAAGAGGCTAAATTTTGATTATCTAATGGATCTGGGTTCTAAAATTTGCAAAGACGGCGAACCTATACAAAACGCCGAAGAGATTATAGAAAACGACGAGGTTTTAAAGCTACGCCTCTTTTATCCTTGGGAGCAAAAGCATTTGATTGACGAAGATGGAAATTTTATAGATAATTTTATATATATGAGGTTTGGAGATGGCGCCAACCACTCATTCGACCTATTTACTGATTTTGTATTTATAAGTAAAAATGACATACAATTACCAATTATGTACGAAACAAAAACTAAAAAATTTGACATAATTACTCCAGAAAACAGATGTTATAGAAAGCTTTTAAACTCTATATTTAGGGATATATTTTATCAACAAAAAAAGAGCATACACCCGTTTTGCTATAACTATAAAAAGATAATTGATGAAAATATGGATTGCGATAGAGAATATATATTTTCTTTCATTTCAATATACGACAAGGGGAACAATCTCGATTATA